>JBFLZB010000114.1 GCA_040756475.1 Thermodesulfobacteriota bacterium | reverse complement strand
GGCGGGTTTCCCGCCCTCCCCTCTTCGCTTGTTTGCGGTCCGAGACCGTGGTAAGGAAGGGTCCCATGCCCAAGAAGCGCGTCATCCTGCTGCTGGTCGTCGTGGTGCTGGTGGCCGGCGTCGCCGGCGGCGCTTTCGTCGCCTACAACACCTGGGTCGCCTCCCGGGCCGCCTCCGAAGCGGCGCCGCCCGCTGCGCCCCCAAAGGTGACCCTGGGGCCCGTCTACCCCGTCGAGCCCTTCATGGTGAATCTGGCGGATCCGGGGCGGCCCAAGTTCCTCAAGGTGGTCTTGCAGCTCGAGCTCGACTCCGGCGCGGTGGTGCCCGAGCTCGACGGACTCAAGCCCAAGGTGCGCGACTCGCTCCTGACCCTGCTCTCCAGCAAGGGCTCCGCCGACCTGGCCACGGTGGCGGACAAGGAGCGCCTGCGCAACGAGATCATCCACCGGCTCAACGCCTTTCTCGCCGCGGGCCGGGTCGTGGAAGTCTACTTCACCGAGTTCGTGGTTCAGTAGCAGGAGGGGCAGGTGGCAAGAGCGGCCCAGCCCCCGGCACCGGAGCGGGGGGACGAGGGGGGAGACAAACGCGACTGGGGCATCCTGCGCGACATCCCGCTTCGCCTCACGGTGGAGATCGGGCGTACCCGCACCCGGGTGAGGGAAATCCTGGGGCTCGAGGTGGGCTCCCTGGTGGTCACCACCAAGCTCTCGGGCGAGCCCATGGACCTCTCCCTGAACGGCGAGATCTTCGCCCGGGCGGAAGTCATCATCATCAAGGACAAGCTCTGGGCCCGCCTCACCAAGATCGTGGGGACGGACCGGTGAACGGGCCTTCCCTTTCCCGGGCACCGGCCCGCACCGCCCTCCTCCTGCTCGCCCTGGCTCTCTCCTGGGGCGCCGGGGCTCCCGCCTGGGGGCAGGAACGCGCCCGGGTAGAGTGGCAGGAGCCCACCGTCAACGTGCGGTCGGGCCCGAACCTGGGCGCCAGCCGGGTGGGACGCCTCGCCCGGGGCGCCGAGGTCGAGGTGCTGGGGGAGCGCGCAGAGTGGACGCGGGTGCGCCACGCCGGGGGTGAGGGATGGGTGGTCACCCGAAGCCTGCGACGGCTCCCGGCAACCGCCCCGGAGCCGGCGGCGGCTGCTCCGCCCCCCGAGCCGGCTCGGACCGAGACCTCCGGCCCGCACCCGCCCCCCCCCCACTCCCCGGAGCCGGCGCAGGCGCCGCCCCCCGCTGCTGCGCCACCGGCCGTTCCCGACCGGGACGCCGGGGACTTGGGGTACCTGAGCGGCCTGGAGGAAACGCCTTCGCCGTCCTACGAGCCGGGACCCGGGCTCCTTCGGCTGCTCTCGGGCCTTCTCCTGGTGCTGGCCCTCCTGGCGGGTCTGGTGTGGGCGCTCCGCAAGCTCTCGGGGGGCGGCCTCCTGGCCGGAGGGCGGCGGGCCGGCCCCATCCGGGTCCTCGCCGCCCGGGCGGTGGGCCCCCGGCAGGGGCTCGTGCTCGTGGAGGTGGGGGGGCTGGTGTGGCTCCTCTCCCAGGGCCCCGAAGGCCTGCGGCTCGTTGCCGAGATCCGCGACGAAGCCGCCCTGGAGCGGCTCAACGGGCAGTACGGGTTTCGGGAGACCCCCTTCGAGACGGCCCTGCGCAACCGGTTGGACATCGAGGGCGCGGAACCGGGACAGGGAGCAACGGCCGCGCCCGCCGGGAACCGATCGCCGGGCGAGGGTGCCGCGACGAGCCCCGAAGAGCGCCTAGCCGCCCTGCGCCGGCGTCCTCCGGCCGGAGGGGGAACGCCGTGAGGCGGGTCCTCCCCGCCCTCCTGCTTCTGCTCGCCGCCACCGGGGCTTCGGCCCAGGAGGAGCTGATCCCCGCGCTCCGGTTCGGGCTGGAGCGGGCCACGGGGCCCCAGGACGTGGCCCTCACGCTCCAGATCGTGTTCCTGCTCACGGTCCTCACGCTGGCACCCGCGATCCTGATCCTCCTCACCTCGTTTACCCGGATCGTGGTAGTGCTCTCCTTCCTGCGAAACGCCCTGGGCACCCAGGCCATGCCCCCCAACCAGGTGCTGGTGGGGCTGGCCCTCTTCCTCACCCTGTTCGTCATGACCCCCACCTGGGACGGGGTGTACGGCGACGCGCTGCGCCCCTACCTGGACGGCCGCATCTCCCAGGCCCAGGCCCTGGAGAACGCCCGGCCGCCGGTGCAGAAGTTCCTCCTCGCCCACACCCGAGAGAAGGACATCGCGCTCTTCGTGCGCCTGGGCAAGCTCGCGCCGCCCCGCACCCCGGACGAGGTGCCCATGACCGCGCTCGTGCCCGCCTTCATCATCAGCGAGCTGCGCACGGCCTTCACGATCGGGTTCCTCCTCTACATCCCCTTCGTGATCATCGACCTGGTGGTGGCCAGCGTGCTCATGAGCATGGGAATGTTCATGCTGCCCCCCATGATGGTGAGCCTGCCCTTCAAGCTCATCTTCTTCGTGCTCGTGGACGGCTGGAACCTGGTGGTGGGGAGCCTCGCGCGGAGCTTCCTCGGGTGAACCCCGACGACGTGGTCGCCGTGGGCCGTCAGGCCCTGGAGGTGACGGTGCTCCTGGCGAGCCCGCTGCTCATCACGGCGCTGGTGGTGGGGGTCCTCATCAGCCTGGTGCAGGCGGTGACCCAGATCCAGGAGCAGACGCTCACCTTCGTGCCCAAGTTCCTCGCCATCCTCCTGGTCTTCCTCCTCTCCCTCCCCTGGGCCATGAACGTCATGCTCAGCTACGCCACCGAGCTCTTCCTGAGCTTCCACCGGTTCGTGGGGTAGCGGGGCCACGGGCCCCCCGGCGGCGTTGCTCCGTCGGTCGAAATCGAAATCGGGATCGGTATCGGCCGTCGATTTCGATTTCGATCGCGATTTCGATTTCGATGGGGATGGGAATGGTGCCCCCGGCTGTGCCGCGGGGGCGGGCTACTCCACCCAGTCCGCGACGAAGATGTCGGTGGCCCGGGGCTTCTGGGGGTTTCGGTTGGCGCCGAAGGCGAGCTTCTTCCCGTCGGGTGAAAACATGGGGAAGCTGTCGAAGGTGGTGTTGTAGGTGAGCCGTTCGAGCCCCGTGCCGTCGGCCCGGATCAGGTAGAGCTCGAAGTTGTGCCCGAACGTGCCCAGGTCGTCTCGCCAGTCGTCCATGTTGCTCGAGAAGACGATCCGCTCCCCGTCCGGGTGCCAGGAGGGGGCCCAGTTGGTGGCCCGGTTGTGGAGGATGCGGCGCTTGTTTCCCCCGTCGGCGTCCATCACCCAGAGGTCCAGCGGCACGGCCACGATGTAGTCGCGGGCCATGCAGTCGGCCCACAGGGCCATTTCCTCCGGGGTCTCGGGGTACCAGGCGCGCCACACGATGCGCTTGCCGTCGGGGCTCCACCAGGGGCCCCCGTCGTAGCCCACCCGGTCGGTGAGCCGGGTGACGTTGCCGCCGTCCGCATCCATGGCGTAGATGTCGAAGTCCCCCTCCCGCTGGGAGCCGAACACGATCCGCCCGTCGGCGCGCACCACGGGCTCCGCGTCGTACTTGGGGTTGTCGGTCAGGCGCACCAGCCCCGAGCCGTCGGCGTTGGCCGCGTAGATGTCGTAGGGATGCAGCGGCCACACGTACCGGTGTCCCCCGATCTCGGGCTTGGGGGGGCACGCCCCGGGCAGATGGCTCGTGGAGGCGAACACGATGCGCTCGTCCCCGGGAAGGAAGAAGGCGCAGGTGTGGGCCCCCTGGTCCGGGCTCACCCGGCGCTTGTTCGACCCGTCTGCCTCCATGACCCAGATCTTGTCGCACGCTTCCCCGCCCCGGTTCGACTGCCAGATGAGGCGGGTGCCGTCCCCGCTCCAGTAGGCCTCCCCGTTGTCCCCGTCGTCGGTCAGGGCGGTCACGTTGGCGAGCCGGGTCTCCCGGGGGTCCTGTGCCTCCTGGGCACGGGCGGGCGGCGGCGCCAGGCCCCAGCCGGCAGTCAGGAGGCAGGAGGCGGCAACGAGGGCGAAGCGCGGCATGGCATGTCTCCCGGGACAAGGGTCAGAGCAGGGTGATGAGGCCGTCCACCTGGCGCAGCACCCGGTAGACCTCCTTGAGCTCCTCGGCGGTCTCGATCCGGGCGGTGAGGGTGGCCGAGAGGTAGGTCCCCTGGCGGCTCAGGCGGGTGCGCAGCTCGACCCTGCGGTCCCCGCCCAGGGCTTCGCGGGCCAGGCGGTGGCATCGTTCCGAGAACTCGCGGGTGTGGTGCCCGATGGCCTTGAAGCTGTACACGGTGGGGAACTCCAGGAGCTCCTCCACCGGGACGCGCTCGCCGGTGCGCTCCGCCATGGGGTCAGGGCTTGCGGCCCGCGCACCGGGTGCACGGGGTGTCCCCGGGGGCGAGCTCGTCGCGCGTTTCCGCCTGGGAGACCACGGTGCGCATCCCGCACAGGGACCACACCACCCCGTACTCCCGGTGGGCCTCGGTGTGCCACGAGCCGCGGCCCGTCATGCGAAAGAAGCTCCCGCGGTGGCTGGTGTCCTGGCCGGTCTTGGATTTCGTCTGGGGGGTCTGGGTCATGGCTTCCGGGGGGATGGGGTGGGCTTCGAGGGCCGGATTCTACGACATCCGCCTCCCGATGTCAGCACCGGCATGGGCACTGTGCCCTGCGCCCCGGCGTGCCGTCGAGGAGAACCTCTCGATATGGGGCGAATCCCCGGCGGCCAGCGAAAGCAGTTGATTTGACACTGCCGACCGTTCTATACGTCTGCAACTTCCCCGTTGCGCGGCAAGTATCCGGGCGGTTATCCGAGGAAGAGCGTCGTGCCGCGGCCTGTGGGGTCCACCGCTGGCGCCGCGGAGGCGGGAGGGGGTTCCCAGCGGGAAGGACCGCTCAAGTTCCCGCCCTATGTTGCCGAAATTGCGAAAGGCGCCGCCACCGCCGGGGAAATCCGTGAGAAGGCCACGGCTTCCACGGTCCCCATGGGGCGGCGGGAGGGATGGCCGTCGAGAATATGCGGGGCTCGGCGCGGGAACATTTGTGAAAGTTCTTTCTATTAGAAATGTTCCGGTTCTGCCCCACGCCCGGGCAACACCCCCAGCGGCATCGTCCCAAGGGCACGCTGGGGAGCAGGGAAGACTCGCGCACCGGCCGAGAGGCCAAAGGCGCTACCGCATACGGAGGACGACATGGCGGGGGCATTGCACCGGCGGTTCGGTTTGATCCGGTCAGCGCTGGCCCGATGGGGTCTGGCCTGTGGGCTCGCTGCCGGCTTTGGCGCAGCTTGGGCCGCCACCCACTACCCCCCGGGGGCGATCTGCTACGACTGCCACGCGGTCTCCAAGTCCAAGATGGTGGTGGGCACCCACCTGCTCAAGAAGTCCGACCGCTCCGTGGCCCTGGGGATCTCCGAGTCGAACCCCCAGGCCCCCTGCCTCTTCTGCCACGACCGAAACGCGACGCCTTCGGTGGTGAACCGAGACCGGATGAAGGGGGTGTGGGACCACTTCGGCGCCTCGTCCACGTCCAAGCACGGGGCCGATCTGCGCAGCGGCTTCGGCGACCAGACCTCGCTTTTCGACTGCCGGGACTGTCACACCGGCATCGACGTGGGCGTGGTGTCCGACGGGGCGGGAAACGCCCGGGTCCACAACTCCGACGCCAGCGGCGCAGCCCGGATCGACGTCCACGCCACGCTCGTGGGGTGGCTCGCGACCGGCTACGACCTCTCCGCGCACACCTGCACCAACGCCGCCTGCCACGGGGGCACGGTCCCCAACGCGTACGGCACGTTGGCGGCCCGGCCGGCCCACGGCATAGCCAGGACGACGCTCGCGGGGGGAGCCGTGCCCACGGCGTGCACCCAGTGCCACGGCACCCACAACAGCTACCAGAACACCTCGCTCGTGACGCTTCGCACCGACGGCACCACCTCCAACAACCCGGCCGATCCCCTGGCGACGCGGGTCACCCCGGAAAAGTGCGGTATCTGCCACGCACAGGACGATGCAGGGGTATACGCGGCCAAGGGCCACGGCCAGGCCACCATCGCCAGCGGGTCGCTGGGCTGCACCGCCTGCCACGCGGAGAACGTGGCCCACCGTTTCTCCAAGGACGCCCCGGGAACCAACCCCCTGCGGTTCAAGTTCGCCGAGAACACCTCCGCCCAGTCCGCCATCCGCCAACAGCCCCCCTACGACCAGGTCTACTCCATCTGCCTCACGTGCCACGCCCCGTTTGGCGGAAAAGCCCATGGGGGCACCACCACCGTGGCCGGCTGCAACGACTGCCACGAGCCCCACGGGGCGGGGGTGGAGCCCAACGTCAAGATGGTGCGGCGCCAGATCCCGAAGGTGGATGCCGCGGGCACCCCCGTGTACGGCGACGGCTCCGCCTCGGCGCCCTACTGGCTCGTCCGCTACACTTCGCCGGGCGACCACACCTACAAGGTCGACGGCACGGGCCTGTGCGACAACCGGGAGTGCCACCAGGGAAGAACCGCCGACGACGACCCGACGCGCCCCTTGTGGCCCCTCTCCACCTTCCTCACCGGCGGCCGCCACAGCGAGGGGGACCGGCCCACCGGCGCCGACTACAACTGCCAGGAGTGCCACAAGCACCTGGACTCGGCGGGGAGCTGGGGGGCCCGGGACTCCTGCACGAGCTGCCACGGGCAACCGCCGCCCCCGGCGGCCGCGGGCTACACGGGCTTCTCGGAAGTCACCACGGGGCACCGCAAGCACGCGGGCGACGGGACCGGCCAATACCGCTACGACTGCTCCCACTGCCACGGCGGCTACCCCGGCAGCCACTTGAACGGCGGATTTCAAGACGTGCTCTTCGGTGCACTGAACCCGAGCGGAGCCTACAACTCCGGCCCGGCAACCTGCGCCGGCCTCTACTGCCACAGCGACGGCCAGAGCAGCGCGAGCGCCGCCACCTCCCCCGCCTGGAACGCCGGCGTCCTCTCCTGCCGCGGCTGCCACGGCGGCGTGGAGGGCCCCACCCGCATCGCCACCGTGAGCCATCCCCAGCACCTGGCCGGCGGCGCCACCTGCGCCCACTGCCACGCCGACACGGTGGCCGCCGTGGGCACCGACACCACCACCGTCATCGCGGGCCTAGAGTTTCACGTCAACGGCATCAAGAACCTCAAGGCCTCGGGGAGTTTCGCCGGGCAGCCGGTCGTCTTCGCCACCGGCGGGGCCGCCACCTGCGCGAGCATCAGCTGCCACAACGGGGGCAGCGCCGACTGGGGCGCAACGCTCGCGTGCTCGGACTGCCACTTCCGCACCGCGGCCCAGGGGGGCGACCTCGACAACTTCGCATACGGGGACGGCACGCTCGCGGCCGTGAGCTCCGACGAGTGGGCCAGCGCAGGCCACGGGCGTTCCTCGGGCACCTACCCCTCGAACAACCCCGCCGCGGCCTTTGCGGGTCCCGCGGAGGACCCCCGAGGCTGCGCCTACTGCCACGACCCGGCGGTGGCCCACGGCGAGTCCACCAACCCCTTTCGCCTGGCCAACCAGGGGGTCCTCTCCGGCACCGGTAACGAGCACCGCGGCTGGAACGACGCCTGCCTCGCGTGCCACGGCACCGGGAGCACCGGCTACGACCCCGACGGAATCGGCGGCGTCTACACGGGCAAGAACGGCACCCGAAACGTGGGGGAGAACCACTACGGCGGCAAGCACGGCGCGGACCGAAACGGCGGCGCCTTCTGCTGGGACTGCCACGACCCCCACGGGGACGACCAGCACTACATGGTGCAGGGCGGCGACGGGGTGACCTCCCAATCCGACGGCCTCTACGGCATCCCCCTGACCCGCCGGCCGGTCACAGGCCTCAACGTGGCCAGCGGCGGGTACACGTCCTCCGACCTGGTGAACGACAACTTCTCGGGGCTGTGCCAGACGTGCCACACCGTGGCCGCGTCCTACAACCAGTCCACCAACACCCCGCTGGCCGACCACAACAGCGCCCACACCCAGCGCTGCACCGCCTGCCACACCCACGACAACGACTTCGGCGCCGGGTGCACGAGCTGCCACGGCTACCCGCCCCCCGAGAGCCCGTTTACGGGCACCACCGTCACCTGGACCTCCGACAAGGCGGCCGCGCCGGCCACCCTGGGGCTCCACGCCACCCACGCCGCCGGGGCGGCCCCCTACGTGACCGGGGGCTGCTTTCTCACCTGCCACACCGGCAACACCCACCTCACCAACAAGACCGCCGCCGACATGGGGGTGAAGGCGGCCACGGTGGGGGCCTCCACGGGCATCTACCAATATTCGACGCTCGACAACTTCGACCTCTGGCTAGGCGGGGCGCTGCCGGGAAACCAGAGCGTGGTGGACGACACCTGCACCAACGTCGTCTGCCATGCCTCGACGTACGACGCCAACGCCCTCCGGAGTCCGGCCAACCCAGGCTACCGGCGCTACTGGAACCAGAATCTCGACTGCTACAGCTGCCACGCCTACGACGGTGTCACGGCCACCTTCTGGCAGAGTGGCTCCACCTCCTTCCCCACCGCGCGGCCCGAGGCCGACCGCACCGCCATGGCCAGCGGCTCCCACGCCGTGCACGTGGAGACCTACCGCCTGAGCTGCCATGACTGCCACATCGACGCCGGGGGCGGACAGTGTTCCGCCTGCCACGTCACGATCCCCGAGAACACCCGCTTGGGGCGCGGCGGCAGCCACAAGAACGGCACCGTGAACTTCGTCAGCAACTTCGGCGTGGTGCGGCTCACCGGCGATCCTCGCGGCGGCAGCACCGGGGGCTTTTACGACGCGGACGGCATTCCCCCCTTTAGCACCGTGGCGAACCTGGTGCCCCGGGAAAACGGGGGCACGGGCTACTACTGCGTCAACGTCTACTGCCACTCCACCGGCGAGCCCCGGGGCCCCGAGGCCATCGCCTACCGCAACGACACCCGCTGGACCCAGGCCGCCACCGGCGCCTGCGGCACCTGCCACGCGGTGGACGCGGTTGCGGGAGGCCTCACCACCAACGTGCACCAAACCCACGTGGGAGGCGCCGCGGGCCAGTACGGCTACGCCTGCACCGTGTGCCACGCCACCGTGGTGGGCGGCGTAAAGCCCGACTACACCATCGCGAGCACCGCGCTCCACGTCAACGGCGCGAACAACGTGGCCTTTGCCGCCAACGAGGGCACCTACGCCACCACCGATGGCACCTGCTCGGCCACCTACTGCCACAGCCGGGGCCTGGACCACAGCGCCCCCTACACCCAGGCCAACAACGCCCCTCGGACGGAGCCCGACTGGGATCTCGTCTCCGGCACCCTGGGGTGCAACGGCTGCCACGGCGACGTCGCTGCGGCCTACCCCAGCTATCCCAACGACACTCCCGTGAAGCCCGGGAACCAGCCGGCCGACCCGACCCACCTGAAGAAGAACAGCCACCCGGCGCACCAAGCATACGCGTGCCGCTCGTGCCACGCCGCCACGGCCGGCGAAGGCACCACCATCGCCACGGCGGCCAATCACGCCAACAAGACCTGGGACCTGCTGGCCGGAGGCGGCGCCACCTTCACCGTCGAGGCCGGCACGGGCACGATCTCGGATGCGGCCTACGTGCCCGCCACCTGCAACACCATCTCCTGCCACGGGGACGGAAACGCCGTGTGGGGCGCCACGCTTACGTGCGCCGACTGCCACCTTCGCACCGCGGCCCAGGGGGGCGACCAGGACAACTTCGTCTACGGCGACGGCATCGTCGCCCTGGTGAGCTCCGACGAGTGGGGGAGCACGGGCCACGGCCGCCCCAGCGGGGCAGGCGCGTACCCCTCCGGGAACCCCGCCGCCAACCAGGCAAACCGGTTCTCCTCCTGCACCAACTACTGCCACACCACCGCCGTACCCCACGGCGCGGCGACCAACCCCTTCCGGCTGCGCACCAGCGGCGGGTTCGTGGACTTCAGCGACACCGGCTACCCCCAGAACGACAACACCGTGTGCCTCGACTGCCACAGCGCCACGGGCGCCCTGAACGGCCACGCCATCACCCACGTGAGCCAGAGCCACCACGGCGGCAGCCACACGGCGGGCCGCAACGGCGGCGCCTTCTGCTGGGACTGCCACGACCCCCATGGGGACGACCAGCACTTCATGGTCCAGGGCGGGGCAGGGGTCACCACCCAGTCCGACGGCGCCTACGGCGTCCCGGTTTCCCGGCGGCCCGTCACTGGGCTCGACGTCTCCAACGGGTACACCTCCGACGACCTCGTGACATCGGTCCGCGGCAGCGGCAACACCTACTACGGCTTCTGCCAGACCTGCCACGCGTCCACCGGCGGCGCCCAGTTCTACCACCAGAGCCTCTTCACCCCCCTGGCCGACCACAACGGCGCCGACACCCTGCGCTGCACCCTGTGCCACCCCCACAGCGCCGGATTCGAAGCCTCGTGCAGCGGCTGCCACGGGTCCACCGCCACGAACCAGTTCTGGCCCAGCGGCACCGGCGGCACGCCCGCCTGGGCCAACGACGAGCCGGGCGCCCACGACGCCCACGTGCGGGCCATCGGGCTCTACCTGGGATACGGGGACTTCTCCGCCTCCATGTACAGCTTCAACCAGCAGACGGCCATCTGCGTGTTCTGCCACCCGGACCCGGGGGGCAGCGGCCACGCGGCCGACGACGGGGACCAGCGGGTCGACCTCTACGACGGCACCGGCCCGGGGGACCGGTTCCGGTCCTGGCGGCCCGGCGCCGGGGCGTCGGGGGAGGATGCCAGCCCCGCGGCCACCTACGACCCCGCGGCCCGCACCTGCGCCAACTCCGGCTGCCACTACCGCACCCCCACCCCTTCCTACGGCGGCGCGGGCTGGAACGGCGCCGGCCAGGGGGCCAACCAGGCCACCTGCCTCACCTGCCACTTCTTCCGCGACACGGGAACCTACGCCTCCCCGGCGTGGACGCCCGGCGCCCTCCCCGACGCCCACCCGGTGCACGTGGCCGGAACCGCTCCGCCCAGCAACTCCCAGAGCAAGGCCTACCCCTGCGCCACCTGCCACCCCACGGCCGGCTACACCAACGCCCACGCCGACGGGAGCATCGGCCTGGCCACCGGGGGCCTGCCCAACCCCACCGGCACCGAGGCCTTCGGGGGCTTCAACGCCCAGCTCAAATACGGCGCCGGGGCGGCGGCCACCCAGTGCAGCAATTTCTACTGCCACGGCGCGGCCTTCCCCGCCGACGTGCGCGGCACCAATACCGCCCCCGTGTGGAACGACCACTCCACGGCCTACTGCAGCACCTGCCACAACGTGGACGTGAACGGAGGCCTGGGCAACGCCGTCACCCGGGGCAAGCACACCACCCACCTCTCCCCCATCGGCACCGGCCCCCGCTGGGGTCCCGGCATGGGGTCCCACTCGGCGGACTGCACCTACTGCCACGGCATCCGCAGCCACACCGGCGGTACCCCGGGCTGTTACGCCCAGCTCTGCCACCCGGGGGGCGGCAACGACCGGCCCGGGGGGATCACCGACCGGGGCTGGGCGTCCTTTCCCACGGCGAGCCACGTGGACGGGGCATTCCAGGTGGATTTCCAGGGTCGGGACCGGGGCTGGAACTGGTTCGACGATTACGTGAGCGGGAGCAACGCAGGCACGGTGACCAGCCTGGCGGACTCCGACGTGTGCGACCGGTGCCACTCCACCGCCGAGGTGGCGGGCAACCGCGGCGCCCAGCTCGCCAAGGACAACTGGCTCACCCCCGGCTACCGGCTCCCCTGCGCGAGCTGCCACAACGCGGCCTCCCCCGCCTACTCCAGCGCGGTCAACGCCGGGGTCGCCGCGCCGGAGAAGACCTCGCGCTACACCGCCGACAACGGCGGCCACGGCCGCGCCGGCACCTTCTCGGCCACGGGCAACCCGGCGCCGGGCTACACCCAGTGCACCCAGTGCCACAGCAACCAGGGCCTCCACATCACCGGCTTCTCGGGCGACGGCACCCGGCTGGGTGGCGGCCTGACCCGCCTCAACATCTGCAGCGACTGCCACGTGCCCGGCCGAACCGCCGTGGGGGTGCTCGGCTACGACGCCATCGTGGAGGCGAGCTTCCACGCCTCTTCGGTCACGGGTAACTACGGCACCAACGCGGCCTACGACTACGCCTGCGTCGTCTGCCACGACCCCCACGGAACCAGCAACATCGCCATGATCAAGACCACCATCGCCGACGGCATGGGGGGGCAGGCCACAGGAGTCACCCTCTCCGCCGAAACCGGCCTCGATCCTTCGAGCGCCGCCGACAACGGCGTGTGCGACCGCTGCCACGCCGACGGGGCACAGGCCCACGCCCTGACCTCGTTCCCCAACAACCACAACCACGGCACGCGATGCCTCGACTGCCACGACCACAAGGCCAGCTTCTCGTCCTCGTGCGAAGGCTGCCACGGCGGCGGCGACCCCGCCGCCCCCCAGGTGGTCTGGCCCGCGGGCAACCGCCCGGGCGCCACGGGCCAGGCCGGCTACGGCTCCCACCTCAAGGCCAACCGAAGCCAGACCCTGGGGGGAACCACCAACTGGAAGCTCCAGTGCAACCAGTGCCACACCGGCCACAACGGCCCCGTCAAGGTGCCTTCGCCGCCCACGAACTGGAACAACCGCGCCGGCGGCGGGGGCACGACCTTCAACATGCGCGACCGCCTGGGGCTGGGCTACTCCCTGGAGACCGGGGTCGCCATCCACCTAGGCGGCACCGCCACAACTGGTGCCTCCACCGAGGCCGAGTTCTGCTGGGGCTGCCACGATTCCCAGAGCCCACAGGTGAGCGAGTGGGGGTACAGCACCAAGACCACGCCCTCGGGCTTCCCGGTGGTGCAGTTCCCCACCGCCGATGACGGCACCGCCGAGACCTTCAACTTCGGGTGGCTCTACACGAGCAGCGCCTACACCACGAAGACGAGCAACTGGACCACCGGCTACTGGCGCGACCAGTACGACCCGGCCTTGCGGCGGCGCATCGTGTCGGTGCACGCCGTCAACCTGGATCAGCCCGTCTCGAGCCAGTTTTCCAGCGCGGAGAAGCGGGTCAACGTGACGACCGGGGCCATCACCTGGACCCAGTCCCCCGGCACCAACGTGGAGACCGTGGCCCAGATCCGCTGCTCCTACTGCCACGACGTCCACGACCTGAACCGGTCCCAGGAAGAGCGGCCCTCGGCCCAGGGGGGCAACAACCGGCCCCAGACGGGGAAGCCGTGGCTCCGGGGCAAGTGGATGGGCAACCCCTACCCCCCCGACCTGCCGCCCCGGCCCGGGTACACCTACCCCCTTACGGGGGGCCCGACGAAGAACAAGTTCCAGAACCAGGGGGCCACCTTCCAGTCCCAGGCCCAAACGGCCGGGATGCCCCGGCTGTGGGGCTTCAACGGCGACAACGTGAGCCGGGGCAAGGGGGGCTTCTTCATCGACCAGAACAGCAACGATCCCACCTCCCAGACCGGCTACACCACCCTGGAGGACACGGCGGGGCTGTGCACCCTGTGCCACGGCACCGACGTGAACAACATGGACTACTACCCCAACAGCACCGCCGCCACGAACCTGTGGCGAAGCGTCCAGGTCAACGGCCACTCCAACGCCGTCCTGGGCGGCACGGGGGCAAACAAGCGCAAGATCTTCGACGCCCGGCGCGGGGGAACCAACGCCTCCATGGGCCAGCAGATGCCCGCCTCCAGCCAGCCCGAACTAAGTACGTTCTGGGGCCCGAGATACAAGAGCACGAAGGTCATGGACGGCAGCACCCGGTGGGGCCCCTTCCCGACCGGGTGGTGGGGCACCCCCGCGGGGGGCACCCACCCGGCCTTGAGCGCGTGGAGCTCCATGAGCGGCTGGTCGGACTGGTACGGCACCACCCAGGTGGCCAAGACCAACTACCACCGGTTCACCTGCTCCAAGTGCCACACCCCCCACGCGTCGGGCCTGCCGGCCTTGCTCACGACCAACTGCCTGGACGTGAACGTGGTGGGGACCAAGTGGAGCGCGTACGGCTCGGGCACCACCGGGGTGACCCCCCTGGGCAACGCCGCCAACAACTGCCACCGCAAGACCGCGGCCTCGGACGGGTGGCACCGGCTGAGCGCCGGGCCCAATGAGTAGGGGGAGAGCCGTGCGCGGCGCCGGATGGGACGCCGCCGGGAGCGATCCGGGGGACCTTCGGGCCCCCGCCGGAAGTCACCAGGAGTTTCCGATGAAGACCCACACGCGAACCTTGGCGGCGGCTGCCGCGGCGCTTTTCCTGTGGGGAGGCGCTGCAGGGGCTACGGATTTCGTGCGGGAGGGCTTCGAGAACCTCTCGGGGAAGGCCCGGGCCGGGGCAGCCCCGGGCCGGCAAGGCGGCGGCTGGACCCAGCACCGCCTGGAGTTCGACCTCCCGGATCCCCCGAGCGTAGATCTCCCCGCCCGCTTCGGCGCGGCCGCCCGCGGGATGATCTCCTTCGACCTCCAGCGAAAGGACCTGGCGCTCGAAAGCGGCCGGCGCACGGTCTTCCACCTCCTGGACCGGGACGGGTACGGAGTCCTCCTGGTGCAGTGGTCGTGGGACGCCTCCGAGAGCCCGGGCCTGCCCGCGCTCTACTTCGGCGGCGCGGACTACCTGGACTACGGCCTGGACCTGTGGGGCGTGGCACTTCCCCTGGACCAGCCGGTGCGCCCGGGGCAGTGGGTCCACGTGGATCTGGTGTGGGACGATGGGGCAGGGCGCTA
>JBFLZB010000113.1 GCA_040756475.1 Thermodesulfobacteriota bacterium | reverse complement strand
CCGACTGGCGGTTCACCTTCACGAGGCCGGGGGTCGGGGCCTCGCCAACGCTGCCGCCGCACTCAGCGCAGGGGTGAGGACCCTCGACGCCAGCATCGGCGGGCTGGGGGGCTGCCCCTTCGCGAAGGATTTTCGCGGCAACCTCGACACCCGGGCGCTGGTCGCCCTGGCCCACGGGATGGGGCTCACCACGGGTGTCCGCCCCGAGGCGCTCGGCTCGATCGCGGAGCAGGTCGAGACTCTCCTGGGACGGCGGGCCGGCGCCGGGTCCCGGCACCCGGAGGAAGCCTGGAGGTAGGGGTATTGCGGCCCTCGGGAGGGGAGCGTCGGAAGTCAGAACCCTGCGGCGGGGGCCAGGACCCGCGAGGGGAACCGTCCGCGCACCACCACGAGGGTGCCGATCGGCTCTCCCCCGTCGCGCCCCGCGATCACGTGGACGTGCCGCGGTGACGAAGTCTCGTCACTCGACCCGTGCCCGGTCTCGCCGCCGGCTCCGTGCGAGGAACGAATCAAGTGGCCCAGGCGATCGTAGGCGAGGACCTCGTCCGAGGGATAGCGGGCTGCGTACTCGGAGTGGCGGTTGATCAACTGGAGGCGCTCCAGGGCCACCTGGAGCCGAACCTCCCCGCTGATGCGGGCGGCGAAGGAGTCGGCGATGGCAAGGGCCTCCGTCTCCGGGTTGGAGGGGAACGAGAGATCGATCACCCCGAGCACTTCGTCGGAAAAGGGGTCTCGGATGGGCGAAGCGGCGCAGGTCCAGGGCTGGAGGGCTTCGCAGAAGTGCTCGGCGGAACACACCTGCACCGTTTGTCCCAAGAAGAGACAAGTGCCCACGCCGTTCGTACCGGCTGCGGACTCGGAAAGCCGGGCGCCTTCCAAGAGGGTGCGGTCGGCGGCGGCCCTCTCCTGGACGGCAGGATGCCCCGAGAGGCGCAGCACATTCCCCTCCCCGTCGGCGAGGATGAGAAGCCCCGGAAAGCCGGACAGAAACTGCCGTGCGCCCTCGAATACGGGCCGGGCGTTGGAGAGCAACAGGCGGTTCTCGTGGAGCACATCCTGCCGCTCCGCGTCGGAGAGGACGGGCAGGACGCGGCGTCGCGGGTCCACCCCCAGGCTCCTGCTGCGCTTCCACGAGTCGACCAGCGTATTCGCGTGGGGCTCGTCCAGCAAGTCTTCATAGATCTCGGCGGAGTGGAATCTCTCCCAGAGCCGATAGACCTGTCCGGAGTCGCCGGACCGCCGGTTGTATGCGTTGCCGATGAAACGCATGGGGCAGGTCTCCTACACATCGCCGTGCCGCAACACACGGCTTCTGGAGGGGGAAGGTAACACAGCGCACCCGACAGAAAAAAGGCGTTCCGGCAGCCCACGGAAGTGAACATACAAAAACCGGGCCGCAAGATGAGCGATGGCCGCCGTCGGCCGCCGCTCCAGCCGGCCACCCATCCAAAGGAGGCGAAGCCATGGCAACGGAAAAGGTGCTGATCTCCCTGCGGGATTCCATCTGCACGATCACCTTGAACCGGCCCCAGAATTTCAACGCCTTGGACCTGGAAACCGCCCAGGGCCTCTCGGAGGCCTTGGCCCAGTGCACCGGCGCGGATGTGCGCGTGGTCGTGCTCCGGGGCAGCGGAAAGGCGTTCTGCGCGGGTGGGGACCTGGCCCACCTGACGGCCGGCGGGGACTTGAGCGCCGCCCTCGGCACCGTCATCGCGGCCCTGAACCGGGTCGTCCTTCAAATTCGCAATCTGCCCAAACCCGTGGTGGCAGCCGTCAACGGTGTGACCGCCGGAGGAGGAATGGGGCTCGCCCTGGCGTGCGACCTGCGGATCGTCTCCGACAAGGCCAAGTTTCGGCAGGCCTACACGGCCGCCGGCCTGGTGCCCGACACCGGCTGGAGCGTCTTCGCCCCACTGATGGTGGGCCTCTCCAAGGCCAGCGAGCTCGCGCTCCTGGATCCGGTTCTCGAAGCCGGCGAGGCCCAGCGGTTGGGGATCGCCAATCTGGTCGTGGGGGCAGAGGCGTTCGACGAAGAGGTGGAGAAGACGGCCCGGCGGCTGGCGTCCGGCCCGACGCTGGCGTTCGCAGAGGCGAAAGCCCTGATGAACGGGGTGGTGATGCCCAAGCTCGAGGCACTGCTCGAGAACGAGCGCCTGGGCATGATCCGCGCCGGCAAGACCCGCGACGCCAACGAGGGCGTCGACGCCTTCCTGAACAAGCGGACCCCGGTCTACACGGGTTCTTGAAGGAAACAACCCTCCGGGGGGCGCCCGCGCCGCCCCCCGGCCATGTCCTTGGGGCAAACACGCACGAGCCCCGGGAGGAGAGCATGAAACTGATTCGGTCGGCAGCGGAAGAAGGGGTCTTGACCCTGTCCCTGAACAGGGCCGAGAAGAAGAACGCCGTGAACGGGGAGCTCCTGGTCGAGCTCGAAAGCCACCTGGACCGCGCCGCAGCCGACGCGTCCCTGCGGGCTGTCATCGTTCGGGGGGAGGGCGGCTGTTTCTGCGCCGGGGCAGACCTTCGGGAACTCACAAACTTCTCTCCCGAGGCCATGCGGGCCTTCCACGACCTGAGGGAGAGGGTGTTGGCCAAGCTGGAAGAACTGCCGTGCCCGACGTTCGCGGCCATCGAGGGGTTCGCCCTGGGCACCGGCCTGGAGCTCGCCTTGAGCACGGACTTCCGGGTGGCGGCCGAGGGTGCCGCCCTGGGTGTGCCCTCCTCCCTGCTGGGCATCGTGGAGAGCCACCACTACCTGGCCCGGCTGGTCCGGTCCGCCGGTCTCTCCCGCGCCCGGTTCCTGGTGCTCACGGGCCAGAGGATCGGGGCCGCCGAGGCGTGCGCCTGGGGGCTCGTGGAGAAGGTCTTCCCCGACGGGGAGCTCCCCGGCCGGGTCGCGCAACTGGCCCAGGCGATCGCCGGCCATGCCCCCGCATCGGTGAGGCTCTCGAAGCGGATCCTGGGGGAGTGCGACCGGGACCCCTATCTCCGGGAGGTGGCCGACCCGGGCGGGGCCATGGCGGGAGCGGCCGGAGGCGCCGAGATGCGGGAGGGCACGGCGGCCTTCGTGGAGAAGCGCCGGGCGCGGTTTCCCGCCCCTGACTGACCCGACCTTTCTGCTCCCATGCTCACGCGATCTCCGACGCGCGCACCGTGGGGGCTGCGATCGCGGCCCCCGCAAGGGACACGGCCGCCGCCAGGGCGATGGACGGCCCCCAGGTCCCCGACTGGGCGACGAGCAGGCCGGTCAGCATCGGGGCCGCCACCCCGGCGACGTTGCCCGAAGTGTTCATGATCGACGACAGGATCCCTGCGTGCCGGGGGGCCATGTCCATCGCGAGGGTCCAGTAGGTCGGGGTGGCCAGCGACCGGGCGGCCGAAGAAACGGTGAGCCACGCCACGGCAGCGAAAGGCGAAGGAGAGCCCAGTAAGGCGAAAAGAAACACCCCCGACCCGGCCATGCCCCCGCAAAGCATCACCTTGCGGGCGAAGTCCGTGGACCGCCCTCTTCGGACCAGGGAGTCCCCGACCCAGCCCGACGCGTTCATGGCCACCACAGAGGCGAGCGCCGGCAGGGCGCTGGCCGCGCCCGTGGCGGTCACGGACAGACCGTGGACGTGGACCAGGTACGTGGGCAGCCATGTGAGCAGGAAGTAGCTCCCGTAGTTGTGGCAGAAATACGAGAGCGTCAGCCCTACCGGTGCGGGGTGGGTGAGAAACGTCCTCCAGGGAGGGCCGGTCTCCCGGGGGTGACCCACGCGTGCTGCGGGCTCCTGGGGAGTCCAGCGAAGCCACAGCGCCACCCACAGGAAACCAACCCCACCAAACGCCCAGAACACCGCCGGCCATCCCCAGGCCTCGACGATCCAGCCGCCCGCCGGCAGCCCGACCACCGAGCCCACCACCATCCCCGACAACACGAAACCCTGGGTCTTGGCCCGGTCCACCAGGGGAACCCTCCGGGCAATCAGGTTCGTGATGCACGGGAAGTTCACCCCCTGGGCGGCGCCGGTGAGAAATCGGAAGAGGATCAGGCCAGCCAGACTCTGGCTGCGCGCGGTGGCCAGGGAGAAGACCGACCAGAGCCCGACCCCCCAGGCGAGGACCCGCCGGGACCCGTACCGGTCTGCCAGAACGCCCCCCGGGATCATGAAGAGCACGTACCCGGCGAAAAACGAGGAGAAGACGAGCCCCATGCGTGCCTCGTCCCACCCGAACTCGGTGGAGATGAGAGGCGCGGCAATGGAGACGTTGATCCGGACCAGGAGACAGAGGAGGTTGGCCAGGAAACACAGAACGATGACGGCCTTGAGCCGGGGGGTCCAGCTCCGGAGCCCCCCCTCCTCCCGTGGCACCATCAGCCCCCCGCCACGAACCGTACGATCTCCAACCGGTCGCGGTGGCCCAGGCAGACCGCGTCGTGCTCCTCGCGACCCACCACCCGGCCGTTGCGCTCCACGACCACGGCAGCGCGGTTCACGCCGAGCTGCGCGAGGAGCTCGGAGAGCGTGGTTCCTTCCGGGAGCTCCCGGTCCTCGCCGTTGACCGTCACCCGCATGGGGCCTCCTTTCGCGCCGAGCTCGCGGGAACGGCGCCCGGCGCCCCCGCGAGGAAGGCCTCGCCGACGAAGGCGGCATCCCAGTCCTTCCAGACGGGCTCGAGCCCCAGGGAGAGCAGCCGCGCGGCGACCTCGGCCGCAGGCCGGGCGTCCTCCACCGAGAACTGCCCTTCCGCCTCCCCCGGGTGGGCGTACCCCCCCGGCTCCGTGCACGACCCCGCGCTCATGTGGGTGAGGCAGATCTGCGCCAGCCCGTCTCGAAAGGCCGGCGCCTCGCGGGTGGAGAGGACCAGGCCGGCGTCGGGTAAGAGCAGGCGCAGGGCACACGCCAGCTGCACCAGGGAGGGGTCGTCGACGGGAAAGGGGGGAACGAACCCGCCCGTCGCCCGCCGCAGCCGGGGAAAGGAGACGCACACCTGGGTCTGCCAGTGCTCCTGCTGCAGCCAAAGGGCATGCAGCGCCAGTGCCACCGCCTCCTCACGCCAGGGCCCGAGGCCCAGGAGCGCCCCGATCCCCACGCGGCGCATGCCCGCCGCCGCACCCCGCTCGGGCCCCGCGAGCCTCCAGCCGTAGTCGGCTTTTCGGCCGAAGGGATGGACCCGGGCATACAGGGCGCGATCGTAGGTCTCCTGGTACAGGGTGAGGCCGTCGACCCCCGCCTCGACCAGGCGGGCGTACTCCTCGGTCTCCAGCGGATAGATCTCGAGGGAGAGGCTCGGGAACAGGCCGTGAAGCCGGCGCACCAGCGCCTCGAAGTACGCCACCGAGACTGCCTGGGGCGCCTCGCCGGACACCAGGAGCAGGCTGCGGAACCCCCTGGCGTGGAGGATGGCGGCCTCCCCCTCGGCCTGGTCGAAGCGCAGCGTCGTGCGGCGAACGGCGTTGCTCCGGTTGAAGCCGCAGTAAAGGCACCCGTTGGAGCACACGTTGGATACATAGAGCGGCGCATACATCTGGATCACCCGCCCGAAACGCACCCGGGTGATCTCCTGGGCCCGCCGCGCCATGGGCTCCAGGTAGGTCGCGGCGGCGGGCGAGAGGAGCGCGAGGAAGGCGTCGAAGTCGATGGTCGGCCGACCGAGCGCGGACTCCACGTCCCGCGGGGTCGCGCTGTGGGCGATCTGTGCGTAGCGCGCGAGGGGCTGGCGGCCGAGGAAGGCTTCGAAGCTCACGCGGTTCCTCCCAGGAACCCGGTAAGGGGGCTCGATGCCTGCGCCACCAGAGACACGGCCCCCCTGCCGGCCAGGAACGCCTCGCGGCCGGCCTCCACCCCCTTGCGAAACGCCCGCGCCATGGCCTCCGGGTCTCGAGCCACCGCCACCGCGGTGTTGACGAGAACCGCGTCGGCTCCCATCTCCAGGGCCTCGGCCGCGTGGGAAGGCGCACCCAGCCCCGCGTCGACCACCACCGGCACCCGGGCCTGCTCGATGATGATCGCCAGGGCGTCTCGGGTCCTGAGCCCCTGGTTCGAGCCGATGGGCGAGCCCATGGGCATCACGGTGGCCGTGCCCGCCTCCTCGAGCCTCTTGGCGAGGATCGGGTCGGCGCCGATGTACGGCAGTACCGTGAACCCGTCTCTCACGAGGACCTCGCAGGCCCGAAGGGTCTCGACGGGATCGGGCAGCAGATAGCGGGGCTCGGGGGTCACCTCCACCTTCACCCAGGCAGGAAGTCCGGCGGCCCGGGCGAGATGGGCCAGCCGCACGGCTTCTTCCGCGGTGCGCGCCCCCGAGGTATTGGGAAGCAGCAGGTACCGCTCGAGGTCGATGTGGGAGACAATGTCTTCGTCGGGCCGGCTCAGGTCTACCCGGCGCAGGGCGACGGTGACGATCTCGGCGCCCGACGCCTCGATGGAGCGGGCCATCACCTGGGGGCTCGAGAACTTTCCGGTTCCGAGGAAGAGGCGAGAGGAAAACGTGCGCCCCGCGATCACGAGGGGATCGGCCGAGGGGCAGGGAGCGGGACGGGACATGGGAGCCTCCGGGTGAGGGAGCACGTACTGTCGTGTGGCACCGAGTGAGGTCTTTTCAAGCAAACGGCGTACCAGGGCGCCCCCCCGCACGGAAGGGTCGGAGCCTGTTCGGTCGCGACTGGCGTGTGTGCCGCTGAGACAGGGTATTCCCGACCTTGTCAGTTTGGAACACTGTCGTGGTCTTCGGAACTTGCCGGACGCAGGCTCCACCCGCAGGGCACAGCGGGAACATTTCGTGCATCGGCATTCCTGGAAGGTCGCACCTGGCCTGCGCCCTCCGCGCAGCCAGGCCATTCCCCCCGTCTCCAACCGCCCGGCCGCCCCCCCCGGATGGGGGCCCCCGCGAAGGCACTGGAGGACCAGATGTTCTTTCGGCAAGTCGAAGTGGGCGACCACGCCGTGTTCTCCTACCTCATCGGGGACAGGACCACCGGCGAGGCTCTCGTGGTCGACCCCGCCGCGGACGCCGACGTGCTGATCGAGATGGCCGGCCGGGAGGGGATGCACATCCGCACCATCCTCAACACCCACGGCCACGTAGATCACGTGATGGGCAACTTCGAGATGAAGCGCAAGACCGGGGCCCGCATCGTCATCCACGAGGCAGAGGCCGCGTACCTTACCCGCATGGGTGAGGTCTGGCTACAGATGTTTCAAGCCACGCGCTCACCTCCCGCCGACGCAACCCTCAAGGACGGGGACATCGTCCAGGTGGGCTCCCACGCGTGGCAGGTGATTCACACGCCCGGCCACACCCCCGGCGGGATCTGCCTGTACCACCGTGGGCTCGGCTACTGCCTGACCGGCGACACCCTCTTCGTGGGGTCGGTGGGCCGCACCGACGGGCCCCGGTCCTCGGCCCAGGAGATGCTCCACTCCATTCGGACGCGGCTGCTCACTCTCCCCGACGACACCCTGGTCTTTCCCGGGCACGACTACGGCGGCGAGCCCCGGTCCACCATCGACCGGGAGCGCAAGACCAACCCCTTCTTGAACGGCCTGGCCGAGATCGAGTGGGAGTGACGCACTCCCTGAGAGACCAGGCCCCGGGTGGCGTCGGCTGCCCCTGCCACGCCCCGCCGGGCAGAAAGTGGAGGCCCCATGAGCGCACCCCAGACAGAAGGTCGGCCCGTGAGCCACTCCCAGGTCACCATGTCCCAGGTTATGATGCCCGCCCACGCCGGACCGGCCGGGGTCTGGGCCCACGGAGGGGAGGTCATCAAGCTCATGGACACCGCGGCCGGGCTCGCGGCGCTGCGGCACGCACACGCGCCGGTGGTCACCCTGCGCATCGAGGGGCTCAACTTCCTCAAGCCGATCCGGGTCGGGAACTTCGTCACGGTCCAGGCACGCCTCACCTACGTGAGCCGCTCCAGCATGGAGGTACAGGTCAGGGTCAAGGCGGAGGACGTGCTGCACGAGAAGGAGTTCGAGGCAATGACCGCCTACTTCCTCTTCGTCGCCCTGGATTCCGACGGCAGCACCAAACCCATTCCTCCCCTCCTGATCGAGGGTGAAGAGGAAAAGAAGCTCTTCGAGGAGGGGCGCCTGCGCCACGACGTCTGTCGCATGGACGAGCACTCCCGTGCGCTCTGCGCCCTTTGAAGGGACCAGATGCTCACCCGCCCCACACCCTCCCCTCCCCCGTGAGGACCTTGAGGAAGGATTGGGCCTTGGTGAGGGTCTCCTCGTACTCCTCCTCGGGGTCCGAGTCGGCCACGATCCCCCCGCCCACCTGGAAGTACAGGCGTCCCTCCCGGAGCACCGCGGTGCGGATCGCGATGTTCCAGTCCACGCGCCCGGAAAAGTCCACGTAGCCGATGGAGCCGCAGTAGACGCCCCGGGCGGTGGGCTCGAGCTCCTCGATGACCTCCATGGCCCGCACCTTGGGCGCACCCGTGATGGAGCCGCCGGGGAAGGAGTTGCGGATCGCGTCCACCGCGTCCCGCGAGGGGTGGAGCCGGCCCGCCACGGTGGAGACCAGGTGGTGGACGTTGGCATAGGACTCCACCACCTCGAGCTCGGGGACGTGGACCGACCGGTAGGTGCAGACCCTCCCCAGGTCGTTTCGCTCCAGATCGACGATCATCACGTGCTCGGCCCGGTCCTTGGGGCTCTCCCGGAGCTCCCGGGCGAGGCGCCGGTCTTCCTCGGGCGTGCGGCCCCGGGGGCGGGTGCCCTTGATGGGCCGGGTCTCCACGTAGTCGCCCTCGATGAGGAGGTAGCGCTCGGGGGAGTTGGACAGCACGGCGAACCCGTCGGGAAAGAGGCAGGCGCCGAAGGGGGCGGGGCTCAGGCGCCGCAGGCGCCGGTAGAAGTCCACCGGCTCGCCGCCGAACGGGACGCAGAAGCGCTGGGAGAGGTTGGCCTGGTAGATGTCGCCGGCGGCAATGAGCTCCCTGATCCGCGCCACCGCGTGCCGGTAGGCCTCGGGGGTGAAATTCGACGAAAGCCCGGCGGCACCGGCGGGGGGCGGCTCGGCGCTGGCCGGCTCTCCCGGCCCTGCCCCGGGGCGAAGCGAGGTCCAGAAGGCGACCAGTTCCTCCCGGGGCTCCCGCGGCCCTCCCCACTCGCTCACGGCCAGGTGGGCCGACCCGCTCGCGTGGTCGAACGCCGCCGCAGCGTCGTAGAAGCCCAGGAAGAGGTCCGGCATCCCCAGGTCATCGGTGGTCCGGCGGGAAATCCGTTCCACGAAGGGGAAGAGGTCGTAGGCGAGGTACCCCACCGCCCCCCCGGGCGCCAGGGGAAACGGCCCCGCCTCCGGGGCAGGGTGCTCGCGCAGAAGCCGGCGCAGGAGGTCGAAGGGACTCCCCCGCCGCTCCTCCCGGGCGCCGGTGCGGGGCCAGGAGAGGCGAGCCCGGTCCCCCTTGGCGTGGACGACGAGAAACGGGTCGCACCCTACGTAGGAGCGCCGGGCGAGCCGGCCGCCCCCCTCCCCGCTGTCGAGGAAGAAGGGGTAGGGGCGATGGGCCGCGGCCAGGAAGGCTTCCTCGGCCCCCAGCCCGGCGGGGAGCTCGGCGATCACAGGGGCCGTTTCTCGCCGGGTACGAGCCCCACCCTGTCCGCGAGGCGGTCCCAGTGGAAGCCCTCCCGCCCGCAGGGCACCGCGGGCTCGGTGCCCCGGGCAAAAGCGGCGTAGGCGGTCTCGGCACAGGCGGGCCCGGCCCGGCCGCCGGAGGCCAGGTCGATCTGCACCGCCGTCACGCCTGGTGGGGCGGGCCAGGGAGGGGGCGGGCCTTCGGCGGCCGAGGCGAGCATCACGTCGATCCAGGGGGGCAGGGCTGCCTGGGCGCCGGTCTCGCCGCGGCCCAGGGGGGAGTTGTCGTCCCGCCCCACCCACACCCCCAGGGCCAGGCGGCTCGAAAACCCCACGAAGAGGGCGTCGCGCTGGTCGTCGGTGGTGCCGGTCTTTCCCGCCACCGGGAAGGGGAGCGCCCGGGCGGGCTTGCCCGTGCCCGTCTCCACCACGGCCCGGAGCATGTCGGCCAGCAGGTAGGCGGTCACCGGGTCCAGGGCCCGTTTGGACACCCCGAGCCGGTGCCAGAGGTCTCGCCCGTCGGGCCCGTACACGGCCCGGATGAAGTGGGGCTCCGGCAGGAGCCCCCCCGCCGGAAGCGCCGCATAGGCCCGGGTGAGCTCCAGGAGCGTGGTGCCCCCCACCCCGAGGGCCGAGGCGAGCCCCTCCCCCAGGGGCCCCTCCAGGCCCAGGCGCCGGGCGGCGGCGTCCACCCGGGGCTTGCCCACGTCGGCCAGGAGGCGAATGGTGGGCAGGTTTCGGCTCAGGGCCAGGGACTTTCGAAGCGTCATCTCCCCGAGGAACTCCCGATCGTAGTTGCGGGGCTCCCAGGGCTGTCGGGGGGAGGCTCCGGGGTATCGGGCAGGGGCGTCCACCAGGGTGGCCGCCTGGGTCAGGCCCGCCTCCAGTGCGGCCAGGTAGACGAAGGGCTTGTAGGCGCTGCCGGGCTGGCGGCGGGCCTGGAGGGCACGGTCGAAGGGGCTCTCCTTCCAGTTGCGCCCTCCCACCAGGACCCGCACCGCACCGGTGGCGGGGTCCAGCGCCACGACGCCGGCCTGGGCCGAGGGAGACAGCCGCGGGTGCCGCCGGTCTACCCCCTCCACGGCACGCCCCAGGGCGGCCTCGGCCGACTTCTGGAGTCTCGAATCCAGGGTGGTGTAGACCCGCAGCCCCCCCTGGTAGACCAGGTCGAGCTCCAGGTGCTCCAGGAGCTGGCGGCGCACAGCCTCCACGAAGTACGGCGCCTGGATCCGCGGCCCCGGCGAGGGCTCGGGCAGGGGGAACGCCCGGGCGGCCTCCACCGCGTCGGGAGCGGCCCACCCCAGCGCCCCCAGGCGCTGGAGGACGACGTTTCGGCGGGCGCGGGCGCGCTCGGGGTTGCGAAACGGATCGTACAGGGACGGGGCCTTGGGCAGCGCCGCCAGGAGCGCGCACTCGGCCAGATCGAGCTCCCCCAGGGGCTTGCGGAAGTATACCTCCGCGGCCGCGGCCACGCCGTAGGCGCCGTTGCCCAGGTAGATCTGGTTCAGATAGAACCCGAGCACCTCCTCCTTGGTGTGGCGGCGCTCGATCTCCAGGGCGAGCAGCGCCTCCCGGAGCTTGCGGGTCAGCGTCTTCTCGGGGCTCAGGAAGAGGAGCTTGGCGAGCTGTTGCGTGATCGTGGAGCCCCCTTCCGCGAGCCTCCCCTCCATCACGTCCACGGCCAGGGCCTTGAGGATCCGCCCCACGTTGATCCCCATGTGCTCGAAGAACCGGTGGTCCTCGATGGCCAGCACGGAGCGCACCAGCTCCTGGGGCACGGCCTCCAGGGCCACGGGGGTGCGGCGCTGGGTGGCGAACTCGGCGAGCAGCGCCCCGTCGGCGGCGAGAATGCGGGTGGAGGAAGGGGGGGAGAAGTCCTCCAGGGCCGAGACCTGGGGGAGCCCCCGCACCAGCACGGCGAGGGCGCCTCCCCCAAACCCCAGCGCCCCGCAGACCACGAGCCCCAGCACCGCCCAGAACGCCCTCACCCCGGCCGCCCCTCCCCCGGCGCCGGCCGCAGCGCCCGGGACTCGTAGGCCTCGATGATCTCCTGGACCAGGGGGTGGCGGACCACGTCCTCGCGGGAGAAGTAGCAGAAGCGGATGCCCGGCACGTCCTGGAGCACGTCCTGCACCTCCACCAGCCCCGACACCTTGCCCGGGGGCAAGTCGGTCTGGGTCACGTCGCCCGTGATGACCGCCTTGCTGTCGAACCCCAGGCGGGTGAGGAACATCTTCATCTGGTCCGAGGTGGTGTTCTGGGCCTCGTCGAGGATCACGAAGGAGTCGTCCAGGGTGCGGCCCCGCATGAAGGCCAGGGGGGCCACCTCGATGACCCCCTTCTCGAGCATCTTCGACGCCTTCTCCAGGTCCATCATGTTGTGGAGGGCGTCGTAGAGGGGCCGCAGGTAGGGGTTGACCTTCTCGAAGAGGGTCCCGGGGAGGAACCCGAGCTTCTCCCCGGCCTCCACCGCGGGCCGGGTGAGGATGATGCGGCTCACCTGCCGCTTGGTGAGGGCGGCCACGGCCATGGCCATGGCCAGGTAGGTCTTGCCCGTCCCGGCCGGGCCGATCCCGAAGACCATGTCGTAGTTGCGCATCGCCTCGATATAGGCCTTCTGGGCCACGCTCTTGGGGCTGATGACCCGCCGGTCCGAGGCGATGAACACCGCGTCGAGGAAGATGTCGCGCAGCCGCGCCCTGCGGTTGGCCTTGAGGATGCGCACCGCGTGGTCCACGTCGGCGCGGAAGAGGGGATACCCCTCCTCGATGAGGCCGTAGAGCTGGCGCAGCACCTCGGCGGCGAGCCCGACCCCTTCCGGGTCTCCCCGCACCTGCACGGCGGCGCCCCGGCTCGACAGCGAGACGTCGCGCAGCAGGTTGGCGAGCTCCCGCAGGTGCGCCTCCCGCTCGCCGATCAGGGTCTGGGCGTGGCGGGAATCGGGAAACTCCAGGCGCTCCGCAGCTTCCGGGGCATTCAACGCGGGACCGCCCTCGCGAGACCTCTCACCCCCGCCCTCCGGCCTCGCCCAGCAGGTCGCCGGCATCGCGCAGGCTCTCGGTCAGGCGCTCCACGAGGGCGTCGAGGTCCTCCCTCTCCCGAAACCCCAGGGCCCGCAGAGACTCCTCGTCCAGGGCGTAGGCGAGGCCGTCGGCCCCCAGCCCCACGCCCACCGTCATGGTGAGGGCGTCGGCCAGGTGGGAGATCCGGGCCAGGGTCGGGTCGAGCCGCGCACGGGAGGGGGCGTGGTGCGTACGCACCGACTCCACCAGGGCGGCCGGAAATCCCCAGCGATCCAGGAGCAGGGCCCCGACCTCGGAGTGGGGCAGGCCCACGATCCGGCTCTCGGCCTCCTCCCAGGACGCCCCCTCCTCCACCAGGCGGCGAATTTCGGAGAGCGCGCCCCCCACGAAGTCGGCGAGCGCGATCTTGCCCACGTCTTGCAGGAGCCCCGCGGTGTAGGCCGCGGCAGCATCGGGGTAGCCGGTCTCCCGGGCCAGGAGCTCGGCCGCTACCGCGGCTGCCACCGAGCTCTTCCAGAGCTCGCCGGAAGCCAGGGCGTACCCGGATTGGGACGGAGTGAGATAGCGGGAGGAGAGCACGGTTATGGCGATCTGCACCACCTTCTTGAGCCCCAGCAGGCCCGTGGCCTGGCGCACCGAGGTGACCTCGCGCCGCAGGCCGTAGAAAGGAGAGTTGCAGACCCGCAGGAGGTTCGCGGTCATGGACGGGTCGCGCTCGATCCAGGAGGCCACCTGCCCCAGGTCCACGTCCGGATCCCGGGCGGCTTCCAGCAGGCGCAGGGCCACGGCCGGCATGGGGGGCAGGGTATCGATCTTGGCGAGGATCTCCGGGACGCTCATAGGGTCTCTTCCCCCTGGCCGAGGAGCCGCACCTTCACGGATCCGTCTTCCAGGCGAAACTGCATGGAGCGGCCTACCGTGCCGCCCAGGCTCGTCCCGAGGACGGGGATCCTCTCCCTCTGGAGCAGGCTCACCATCGCCTCCGCGTTGCGCAAACCGATGTCGAGGAGGCCCGAGTTGCGCAGCATGTTGGCGCCCCCCCCGAGCTTGGCCACCAGGCGGTGCCGCGCCGTGCCCAACCCCAGAAGGGTCTCCAGCAGGCCGTAGAATCCCGTGTCGGCGTACATGTATGGGTTGAACTCGCGAGAGCTGCTCCGAAAGCGGGAGTCGGGGAGCATGATGTGCAGGAGCCCGCCGGCTCGGGCATGGGGGTCGTAGAGGGCCAGCCCCACGCAGGAACCCAGCGCATAGGTCACCAGCGTGTCGGCGGGTTCGTTGGAGACCTTGCCGTCCGAGATGCCGACCACATGGAGGCTGGACATGGGGCTCCCAAGGCGCAAAGGGCTCGCGACGCTGGCGCAGGATAGCAAACGCGCGGGCGATTGCGAAGGGAGATATGCGCTTGAAGGCCCCCTGAGCCTCTGTTATAAAGGGCGCCGGGCTGGGCCGGGCCGGCGCTCGAGCCGGCTTTTCGTGTGCCGGGGCCGGTCCCGCGGCCGCTTCCCCGGCTCCCAATTCCCGAAGGAGGAACGATGCCCGTCATCACCATTTCCAACCAGTTTGGCGCCGGCGGCCCCGAGGTCGCCCGGGAGTTGGCCAAACGGCTGGGGGTCGACTACCTGGACAAGGAGATCATCCACCGCATCGCCCTGGAGATCAACGTCCCGGCGGAGGACGTGGCGGAGTTCGAGGCCGAGCACCACAGCAAGTTCAAGAGCTTCTTCTCCACCATCTTCGACCTCGATGCCCTCAAGAAGAAGGCCAAGGTTCGGGAGGACGCCCTCGCCGAGGCCCGCTACGACGACCGGGAGAAGATCCCCTTCCACTACCAGGTGGACGGATGGATCGACAGCGAGATCTACAAGCAGATGATCGTCAAGGTCATCACGGCGCTCGGTCAGCGGCGGGGCGTGGTGGTGGTGGGGCGGGGCGGCCAGTGCATCCTGAAGGACAACCCCCGCACCCTCCACGTGCGCTTCGTGGCCGACTTCGAGGACCGGGCGGCGTGGACGGCCAAGCGCCGCGGCTTCTCGCTAGACCAGGCCCGGGATTTCGTGCACAAGGTGGACGCCCGCAGCCAGGACTACCTGCGCTTCTACTTCGACTGCGACCCGGACCTGCCGAGCCTCTACCACCTCGCCCTCAACACGTCGCGGGTCCCCTTGGACAAGTGTACCGACGTCGTGGAAGACCTGGCGCGGTTCACGGCACGCCAGCTCGGCGAAGGCGCGCCGGCCTGAGCCGCGCCGAAATCCTGCTACGCGCGAAGGGCCCCGCCGCCGGGGCCC
>JBFLZB010000112.1 GCA_040756475.1 Thermodesulfobacteriota bacterium | reverse complement strand
GGCCCTTGCGAAGGTGGACCGCCTGAAGAAGTACACCCTGGAAGAGGCCGTGGCGCTGGCTCCGGCCACCGCCTGGGGCAAGTTCGACGAGAGCGTCGACCTGGCCGTCAATCTGGGGGTGAACCCGGCCCACGCCGACCAGATGGTGCGCGGCACGGTGGTGCTGCCCCACGGCACCGGCAAGGGGGTGCGGGTGCTGGTGTTCGCCAAGGGCGAGAAGGAGAAGGAGGCCCGGGAGGCCGGAGCCGACTTTGTGGGCGCCGACGACCTGGTGGCGAAGATCCAGGGCGGGTGGCTCGATTTCGACAAGGCCGTCGCAACCCCCGACCTGATGGGCCTGGTGGGGCGCCTGGGCCGGGTGCTGGGTCCCCGGGGCCTCATGCCCAATCCCAAGACCAACACGGTGACGCTGGACGTGGGCACCGCGGTTCGGGAGCTCAAGGCGGGCCGGGTCGAGTACCGGGTCGAGAAGGCCGGGATCGTCCACGTGCCCGTGGGGCGCAAGTCCTTTACGCCGGACCAGCTCCGGGAGAACGTGCAGGCGGTCATCGACAGCCTTATCAAGGCCAAGCCTTCCACTGCCAAGGGCACCTACATCAAGGCAGTGACCCTCTCCACGACCCTGGGGCCCGGCATCAAGCTGGATACCGCGGATTACCGGGCATAGCAGCAGGGAGTCTTCTTCCAGGCCGTACGTAGACCGCAGGTGCTCCCCCTCCTGGGGGGCTTAATGTCCTGCCGAGTCGGCCGGAGGGATGGGTGGGCGCCCCATTCCTCGATCGGCGGCCGGAAGCGTCAACCGCAACCGTTTCGAGAGAGGAAAGGGGGTCCTAAGCGCGCGTGAACAAGACGGAAAAGCAAGCCACAGTAGCGGAGCTTCGCGAGAGGTTCCAAGGGGCCCAGGCGGCCATCGTCACCGAGTACCGGGGGCTGACGGTCGCCAAGGTCAACGAGCTGCGCCGAGCACTGGAGAAGGAGGGCGCCGTCTACCGGGTGGTGAAGAACACCCTGGTGCGGCGCGCCGTGGAGGGCACGGAGTTCGCGGTCCTCCAGGACGAGTTCACCGGTCCGGTGGCCGTCACCTGGGCGTACCGAGATCCGGTGGCCGTCGCCAAGGTGCTGACCCAGTTCGCCAAGGACTCGCCCGTCCTCACCGTGAAGGCGGGGGCCCTGGGCGGAAAGCACCTGGCCGCGTCCGGCGTGGAGGCGCTCTCCAAGCTGCCGAGCCGCGAGGTGCTCCTCGGGCAGCTCCTGAGCGTCATGGTCGGGCCGATGCGCAACCTCGTGGGCGTGCTCTCGGGGGTACCGCGCAAGTTCGTCCAGGTGCTCCACGCCATCGAAGAGAAGAAGGCCGCCTGAGGCGGTCCCACCCACGCGAAACCACCCATACCCATCCCTTTAGGAGGCAAGCGAGAAATGGCCATCACCAAGGAAGATGTCGTCCAGTTCATCGAGAACATGACGGTCCTCGAGCTCTCCCAGCTCGTGAAGGAGCTCGAGGAGAAGTTCGGGGTCACGGCGGCCGCCCCCATGGCGTTTGCCGCCATGCCCGGCGCCGCTGCCGAGGCCGCGGCCCCCGCGGAGGAGAAGACCGAGTTCGACGTGAAGCTCACGGACTCGGGCGCCCAGAAGATCCAGGTTATCAAGGTCGTGCGTGCGCTCACCGGCCTGGGCCTGAAGGAGGCCAAGGACCTGGTGGACGGCGCTCCGAGCATGGTCAAGGAAGCGGTGAGCAAGGCCGAGGCCGAGGACGTGAAGAAGAAGATCGAAGAGGCCGGTGGGAAGGTCGAGATCGTCTGAGACCCGTCTCCCGTTGGTTCGATCGGACCGCGATCCCTTCACCGGATGCGTTGAGGGGTGCACGGAGGGGTACGCCCTTCGTGCGCCCCGTTTTCCGTTTTTCCCTCCCGGCCTCCCCGCGCCCCGTTCCGGCATGACCCCGGCTCTGCCGCCGGCTGCGATTTGACCCCAGAAGGAGACGAGACCCCATGGCAAACCCTGTGGCCGACACCCGAAGGCTTCGGCGCAAGTTCAACAAGATCGAGACGGTCGTCGAGATCCCGAACCTGATCGAAGTCCAGAAGGCGTCGTACGATCGGTTTCTCCAGGCCGACGTGCCCCACGAGAAGCGGGAGAACTTCGGGCTCCAGAAGGTGTTTCACAGCGTCTTCCCCATTCGCGACTTCGGGGAGACCGCGTCCCTCGAGTTCGTGCGCTACGAGCTCGGAGAGCCCAAGTACGGCGTGGACGAGTGCGTCCAGCGGGGAATGACCTACGCCCGCCCCATCAAGATCACCGTGCGGCTCGTGGTGTGGGACGTGGACGAGGAGGCCGGCACCCGCAGCATTCGCGACGTGAAGGAGCAGGAGGTCTACTTCGGGGAGATCCCGGTGATGACTGCCAACGGCACCTTCATCGTCAACGGCACCGAGCGGGTCATCGTCAACCAGCTGCACCGGTCTCCCGGCGTCTTCTACAGCCACGACGAGGGGAAGAAGCACTCCAGCGGCAAGTTCCTGTACTCGGCCCGCGTAATCCCCTACCGGGGCTCGTGGCTCGACTTCGAGTTCAACCACAAGGACCTGGTGTTCGTCCGGATCGACCGCAGGCGCAAGCTCCACGCCACCGTGCTCCTCAAGGCCCTGGGGTACTCCCACCAGGAGATCCTCGACCTCTTCTACGACAAGCTCGCGGTGCGGGTGGTGGATTGGGAGGGGGGCAAGGCCGAGAAGGAGCTGCGCGCCGATCTGCTCAAGGACAGCCGCGCCACCGAGGACCTGGTGCACCCCGAGACGGGGGCCGTCCTGGTCAAGAAGCAGCGCAAGATCGGCGGGGCGAAGGTCAAGCAGCTCGAGAAGAGCGGCGCCGGGTTCCTCCCGGTGACCTTCGACGATCTGGTGGGGCAGTTCCTGGGAGAGGACCTGGTGGACCCCGAGACCGGGGAGATTCTGGCGGAGAGCGGACGGGAGGTGAGCCAGGACCTCTTGGAGCGGCTGCAAGACAAGGGCCTCCAGGAGTTCCGTGTGCTCTTCATCGACAACCTCAAGGTGGGGCCCTACATCCGCGATACCCTGCTGGACGACAAGGTGGACGGCCAGGAAGAGGGCATCATCGAGATCTACCGGCGCATGCGCCCGGGCGACCCCCCCACCCTCGATACCGCCACCAAGTTCTTCCACAACCTCTTCTTCAATCCGGAGCGCTACGACATCTCCGAGGTGGGGCGGCTCAAGCTCAACCACAAGCTCAAGATCACGGCGCCCCTGGACCAGCAGGTGCTCACCCGGGAGGACATCCTGGCGGTGATCCGCTACCTGGTGGGGCTCAAGAACGGCCATGGGACCATCGACGACATCGACCACCTGGGCAACCGCCGGGTGCGCAGCGTGGGCGAGCTCCTGGAGAACCGCTACCGGGTGGGCCTGGTGCGGATGGAGCGCGCGGTGAAGGAGCGCATGAGCCTCCAGGAGATCGAGGCCCTCATGCCCCACGACCTCATCAACTCCAAGCCCGTTACCGCGGTGGTGAAGGAGTTCTTCGGGTCCGGGCAGCTCTCCCAGTTCATGGACCAGACCAATCCCCTGGCGGAGACCACCCACAAGCGGCGCCTCTCGGCCCTGGGGCCCGGGGGCCTGACCCGGGAGCGGGCGGGCTTCGAGGTGCGCGACGTGCACCCCACCCACTACGGCCGCATCTGCCCCATCGAGACGCCGGAGGGCCCCAACATCGGCCTCATCGTGAGCTTGTCGATCTACGCCCGGGTCAACGAGTTCGGCTTCATCGAGACGCCCTACCGCCAGGTGGCGAACAAGGTGGTTGCGGAGCAGACGACCTACCTCACGGCCCTGGACGAGGAGGAGCACACCATCGCCCAGGCCAACGCTCCCCTGGACGAGAAGTCGCGGTTCGTCAACCCCATGGTGAATGCCCGCCGCAACGGCGACCCCATCCTGGTCTCGGCCGAGGAGGTCGACCTGATGGACGTCTCGCCCAAACAGCTGGTGAGCGTGGCCGCGGCCCTCATCCCGTTCCTGGAGCACGACGACGCGAACCGTGCCCTCATGGGCTCCAACATGCAGCGGCAGGCCGTGCCCCTGCTCAAGAACGAGGCGCCCCTGGTGGGCACGGGGATCGAGGGGGTCGTGGCACGGGACTCGGGGGTCACGGTGGTGGCCCGCCGGGACGGGACCGTGGAGAGCGTGGACTCCTCGCGGATCGTGGTGCGCTACCTGGAGCAGGAGGGCCAGGACGTGGCCACGGGGGTGGAGGTGTACGGGCTCACCAAGTTCCAGCGCTCCAACCAGAATACCTGCCTGAACCAGCGGCCCATCGTCAACGTGGGCGACAAGGTCCGGGCGGGCGAGGTGCTGGCGGACGGCCCCGCCACCTCCCTGGGAGAGCTGGCCCTGGGCAAGAACGTGCTCGTGGCCTTCATGAGCTGGGGCGGCTACAACTTCGAGGACTCGATCATCATCTCGGAGCGCCTCCTCGAGAAGGACACCTTCACCTCGATCCACATCGAAGAGTTCGAGTGTGTGGCCCGCGACACCAAGCTCGGCAAGGAAGAGATCACCCCCGACATCCCCAACGTGGGCGACCGCAAGCTCCGGGACCTGGACGAGACGGGGATCGTTCGCATCGGCGCCGAGGTGATCCCCGGGGACATCCTGGTGGGAAAGGTCACCCCCAAGGGGGAGACCCAGCTCTCCCCCGAAGAAAAGCTCCTGCGGGCGATCTTCGGTGAGAAGGCCGGCGACGTGAAGGACACGAGCCTGCGGGTGCCCCCCGGGGTCGAGGGCATCGTGGTGGACGCCAAGGTCTTCAGCCGCAAGGGCGGCGAGGAGGGCGAGGAGGTCCTGGAGGAGCGGGAGGCCGACCGGCTGCGCAAGGAGATGGGCGACGACATCGCCATCCTGCGCAGCGCGACCCACAACTCCATTCGCCAGCTCCTGGTGGGCCAGAAGGTGGCCATCGACGTGGTGGACCTGGACGGTGCGGTGGTCCTCAAGGAGGGGACGAAGATCACCGACGCCTCGTTGGCGAAGGTACCCCGGGAGGCCTGGGGGGAGATCCCGCTCCTCGACGCCCCCGAGCGCGAAGACAAGATCTTCGAGCTCCTGGAGCGCACCGACGAACAGGTGGCGCGGGTTCGCAAGCGCTACGAGGAGCGCATCGAGCGCCTGCGCGAAGGCGACGACCTGCCCCCGGGCGTCATCAAGATGGTCAAGGTCTACGTGGCCATCAAGCGGCGCCTCTCGGTGGGAGACAAGATGGCGGGCCGCCACGGCAACAAGGGCGTCATCTCCAAGATCGTCCCGGTGGAGGACTTGCCCTACCTCAACGACGGCACCCCGGTGGACGTGATCCTGAACCCCCTGGGCGTGCCTTCCCGGATGAACGTGGGCCAGGTGCTGGAGACCCACCTGGGGTGGGCCGCCCGGGGCCTGGGACAGCAGATCGAGCAGGTGCTCCGCAGCAAGTACTCGCCCAAGGCCCTGCGCAAGAAGCTCAAGGAGTACTACGGAGACCGGGAGAGCCAGCGGCTTCTCGACAAGGCCTCCGACGAGGTGGTGCTCGAGCTGGCCCGCCAGGCCGCCCGGGACGGCGTGTACATGGACAGCCCGGTCTTCGACGGTGCCGAGGAGGAAGAGATCTGGCCGCTCTTGAAGGAGGCGGGCCTGCCGGAGATCGGTCAGGCGGCGCTCTGCGACGGGAAGACCGGCGAGCCCTTTCACAAGAAGGTCACGGTGGGGGTGATGTACATGCTCAAACTCCACCACCTGGTCGACGACAAGATCCACGCCCGTTCCATCGGGCCCTACAGCCTGGTCACCCAGCAGCCCCTGGGGGGCAAGGCCCAGTTCGGCGGCCAGCGCCTGGGGGAGATGGAGGTCTGGGCGCTGGAGGCCTACGGCGCCTCCCACATCCTCCAGGAGATGCTCACGGTGAAGTCCGATGACGTGGCCGGACGCACGCGCATCTACGAGTCCATCGTGAAGGGCAAGAACGTGCTCGAGCCGGGCCTGCCCGAGTCGTTCAACGTCCTCATCAAGGAAATGCAGGCCCTGGCCCTGAACGTGGAGCTCCTCGAAGAAGAAGAGCCCAAGGGATAGCCCTGCCCGACTCCGCTCCTTCGGCTCTCCAACGGACAAGGGGCAACGGACAACGCGCACATCACGGGACATCCCTCAGAGGAGGATAGGCCCTTGCAGAGCATCGACAAGTTCTTCGAACCGCCCAAGGATCCGCTCAACTTCAACGCGGTCAAGGTCTCGATCGCGGGACCCGACAAGGTCCACGAGTGGTCGCACGGCGAGGTGAAGAAGCCCGAGACGATCAACTACCGGACCTTCAAGCCCGAGTCCGACGGCCTGTTTTGCGCCAAGATCTTCGGCCCCGTGAAGGACTATGAGTGCAACTGCGGCAAGTACAAGCGCATGAAGCACCGGGGGGTCGTGTGCGAGAAGTGCGGCGTGGAGGTGATCCGGTCCTCGGTGCGCCGCGAGCGGATGGGCCACATCGAGCTGGCGACGCCGGTGGCCCACGTGTGGTTCCTCCGGAGCCTCCCCTCGCGCATCGGCAGCCTCATGGGGATGAAACTCAAGGACCTGGAGCGGGTGCTCTACTACGAGTCCTACATCATGGTGGACCCGGGAAGCACCGGCATCGAGCAGGGCGAGCTCATCACCGAAGAGCAGTACCGGGAGCTCGTGCAGCAGCACGGGGCCGATTTCAAGGCCGGCATGGGCGCCGAGGCCATCCGCGACATCATGGCCGGACTCAACATCCCCGTGCTCTCCGAGGTGCTGCGCGAAGAGATGCTCGAGGCAACGAGCAAGGCCAAACGCAAGAAGTACGCCAAGCGCCTCAAGGTGGTCAACGCCTTCAAGAACTCCGGCAACCGCCCCCAGGACATGGTCTTGCAGGTCGTCCCGGTGCTGCCGCCGGATCTCCGGCCCCTGGTGCCCCTGGAGGGCGGCCGCTTTGCCACGAGCGACCTCAACGACCTCTACCGCCGCGTCATCAACCGCAACAACCGCCTCAAGAGGCTGCTGGACCTCAAGGCCCCCGACATCATCATCAAGAACGAGAAGCGGATGCTCCAGGAGGCCGTCGACGCCCTCTTCGACAACGGCCGCCGCGGGCGCACCATCACGGGGCCCAACCGCAGGCCGCTCAAGAGCCTCTCGGACATGCTCAAGGGCAAGCAGGGGCGATTTCGCCAGAACCTTCTCGGCAAGCGGGTGGACTACTCGGGCCGCAGCGTGATCGTGGTGGGACCGGAGCTCAAGCTCCACCAGTGCGGGCTCCCGAAGATCATGGCGCTGGAGCTCTTCAAGCCCTTCATCTTCAACAAGCTCGAAGAAAAGGGGCTCGCCACCACCATCAAGAGCGCCAAGAAGATGGTGGAGCGCCAGGAGGAGGTGGTCTGGGACATCCTGGAGGAGGTGACCAAGGAGCATCCGGTCATGCTCAACCGGGCGCCTACCCTGCACCGGCTGGGCATCCAGGCCTTCGAGCCGATCCTCATCGAGGGCAAGGCCATCCAGCTCCACCCCCTGGTCTGTACCGCCTACAACGCCGACTTCGACGGCGACCAGATGGCGGTCCACGTCCCCCTCACCGTGGAGGCCCAGATCGAGGCCCGGGTGCTCATGATGAGCACCAACAACATCCTCTCCCCCGCCAACGGCAAGGCGGTGATCGTGCCCAGCCAGGACATCGTGCTCGGCGGGTACTACCTGACCCTGGCCCGCAACGGGCGCCGGGGCGAGGGGATGGTCTTTGCCAGCCCCCGGGAGGCCCGCATCGCCTTCGACCAGGGGGTGGTGGAGCTGCACGCCAAGGTCAAGGTGCGCATGGACGGCCGCCTGGTGGAGACCACCCCGGGGCGCCTGATCCTCTACGAGATCGTGCCTGCGGAGATTCCCTTCGACGAGATCAACAAGGTCATGAAGAAGAGCGCCCTGGGGCGACTCATCGACCTCTCCTTCCGCAACGCGGGGGGCAAGACCACGGTCATCCTGGCCGACCGGCTCAAGGACCTGTGCTACCGCACTGCCACCATGGCCGGCGTGTCCATCGCCATCAACGACATGGTCATCCCCCCCGAGAAGAAGGACATCGTGGACAAGTCCTTCCGGGAGGTCTCCGGCATCCAGAAACAGTACGAAGACGGCGTCATCACCGACGGCGAGAGGTACAACAAGGTGGTCGACATCTGGGCCAACGCGGCCGACGCCGTGGCCCAGCAGATGATGAAGGGGCTGGAGTTTCGCGAGGAGGTGGAGGAGCTCAACTCCATCTACATCATGGCCGACTCGGGTGCCCGGGGCTCGAGCCAGCAGATGCGCCAGCTCGCGGGCATGCGCGGCCTCATGGCCAAGCCCTCCGGCGAGATCATCGAGACGCCCATCACGGCCAACTTCCGCGAGGGGCTCACGGTGCTCCAGTACTTCATCTCGACCCACGGCGCGCGAAAGGGCCTCGCCGATACCGCCCTCAAGACCGCCAACTCCGGCTACCTGACCCGCCGCCTCGTGGACGTGGCCCAGGACATGGTGATCACGCAGCAGGACTGCGGCACCCTCGACGGCATCTACGTCTCGGCCCTGGTGGAGGGCGGCGAGGTGGTGGAGCGCCTGCGCGACCGCATCCTGGGGCGCACCACCCTGGTGGACGTGCGCGATCCCTACAGCGACGAGGTCATCGTGCCGGCCGATACGGAGATCGACGAGGTTCTGGCCGACCGGGTCGAGGACGCGGGGGTGGAGAAGGTGCTCATCCGCAGCGGGCTCACGTGCCAGGCAAAGAATGGCCTGTGCGCCGAGTGTTACGGCCGAGATCTGGCCCGCGGGCGCAAGGTCAACCTGGGCGAGGCCGTGGGGATCATCGCCGCCCAATCCATCGGCGAGCCCGGCACCCAGCTCACCATGCGCACCTTCCACATCGGCGGCACCGCGTCCAAGCGCGTGGAGCAGTCCACCCTGGAGGCGCGCAACGCAGGCACGGTGCGCTACCTGCACCTCCAGACGGTCACCACCGCCGACGGGCGCGTCGTGGCCATGAACCGCAACGGGGAGCTCGCGGTGCTCGACGCCGAGGGCCGGGAGCGCGAGAAGTATCCGGTGGTGTACGGCGCCAACCTCAAGGCCGCCGAAGGGACCGCCGTGCAGGGGGGCCAGCTCCTGGCGGAGTGGGACCCCTACACCAACCCCATGCTCACCGAGGCCTCCGGCCGGGTGAAGTTCGGCGACGTGATCGACGGCGTCACCATGCGGGAGCAGGTGGACGAGGTCACGGGCATGTCGCGCAAGGTGGTGGTGGAGAGCCGGGGCGCCGACTACCGGCCTCGCGTCTCGATCAAGAGCCTGGAGACCGGAGACACGCTTGCCCGCTACATCCTCCCGGTGGGCTCCAACATCGCCGTGGAAGAGGGCCAGGAAGTCTCGGCCGGCGACGTGATCGCAAAGATCCCGCGGGAGACCACCAAGACCAAGGACATCACCGGCGGTCTTCCCCGGGTGGACGAGCTCTTCGAGGCGCGCAAGCCCAAGGACTTCGCCCTCATCGCCGAGATCGACGGAGTGGTGAGCTTCGGCAAGGACACCCGGGGCAAGCGCAAGATCGTCCTGACCCCCGACGTGGGGGAGCCCAAGGTCTATCTCATCCCGCGGGGCAAGCACGTCTCCGTGCGGGAGGGGGACCAGGTGATGGCGGGCGAGCCCCTCATGGACGGAGCCACCAACCCCCACGAAGTCTTGAAGGTCCTGGGCGAAAAGGAGCTCATGAAGTACCTGGTGGACGAGATCCAGGAGGTCTACCGGCTCCAGGGCGTCGACATCAATGACAAGCACATCGAGGTCATCGTCCGGCAGATGCTTCGCCGGGTGGAGATCAAGGAGATGGGCGACACCGACTTCCTGCTCAAGGAGCAGGTGGAACGCCAGGTCTTCGAGGCCGAGAACCAGAAGGTGATGGCCAAGGGGGGGGAGCCGGCCATCGGCGTCCCCATGCTGCTGGGCATCACCAAGGCCAGCCTCTCCACCGAGAGCTTCATCTCGGCCGCGAGCTTCCAGGAGACGACGAAGGTGCTCACCCAGGCCTCCATCGAGGGGAAGGTGGACTTTCTGCGGGGCCTCAAGGAAAACGTGATCATGGGCCGGCTCATCCCGGCGGGCACAGGCCTGAACCGGTACCAGCGCAGCCAGATCGAGGTCCACGACGACGGGGTGGTGTGGGAACCCGTGGTCAAGCCGCGGGAGTCGGATCTCACCGACGAGGAGCTCGCCGAGGAGCTCGGGTCCCTCAGCGTCGCTACGGGAGAGGACGAGGACCTGGAGGAACGGGAGGTGGAGACCGCCGAGGTGGAGGAATAGGGGCACTGAGGCGGGCGCACTCCCGCGCACGGTGTGATCTTCGGTAGGGGCACGGCATGCCGTGCCCCTACGCACGTCTGGGGGTCCGTTGACCGCCCGGATCGTCCTGCTACAGTGCTCCCCCGGGAAGACAGGGGAGGTGGAGATCTCGGGGCGCGTAGGGTGCGCCCCGGGGCAGACGGGAGCGAGGATGGACAAGGTCCTGCACGGCCACGGCCGCTTTACCGACCACGACGTCTATCTCTTCAAGGAAGGCAGGCACTTCCGGCTCCATGAGAAGCTGGGGGCGCATCCCGGCGCGGTGGGGCAGACCCTGGGAACCCACTTCGGTGTCTGGGCCCCCAACGCCCGTTCGGTTTGCGTGATGGGGGATTTCAACGGGTGGAGTCCCGCCTCCCATCCCCTGGCGTCGCGATGGGACGGCTCGGGAATCTGGGAGGGGTTCGTGCCCGGGGTCGGACCGGGCGCGGTGTACAAGTACCGGGTGAGCGGTCCGGGAGGCTTTGCGGCGGACAAGGGCGACCCCTACGCCTTTCGCTGGGAGGAGCCTCCCCGCACGGGCTCGGTGGTTCACGGCCTGGACTACGCGTGGGGGGACGGGGAGTGGATGGCCCGGCGCCGGGAGTCTCAGGCCCTTGACCGCCCCGTGTCCATCTACGAGGTGCACCTGGGGTCCTGGCGTCGCGACCCCGGGAACGCGCAACGCCTCCTGGGATATCGGGAGCTGGCTGAGCCCCTGGCGGACTACGCGGCCGAGATGGGATTCACCCACGTGGAGCTCCTGCCCGTGACGGAGCACCCGTTCTACGGCTCCTGGGGCTACCAGGTGTCGGGGTACTTCGCGCCCACGAGCCGGTACGGCTCCCCCCAGGACTTCATGTATCTGGTGGACGTGCTCCACCGCAGGGGCATCGGCGTGATCCTGGACTGGGTGCCCTCCCACTTTCCGTCCGACGAGCACGGCCTGGCCCGCTTCGACGGCACCGAGCTCTACGAGCACGCCGATCCGCGCCAGGGGTTCCACCCGGAGTGGAAGAGCTACCTCTTCAACTACGGGCGCAACGAAGTCCCCGAGTTCCTGGTGAGCAACGCGCTGTTCTGGCTCGAGGCCTACCACGTGGATGGCCTGCGGGTGGACGCCGTGGCCTCCATGCTCTACCTCGACTACGGCCGCGGCCCGGGAGAGTGGATTCCCAACCGCTACGGGGGCCGGGAGAACCTGGAGGCCATCGAGTTCCTGCGCACCTTGAATCGGGAGGTGTACGAGCGCTTTCCGGATACGCAGGTGATCGCCGAGGAGAGCACCGCCTGGCCCATGGTCACGCGGCCGGTCCACGTGGGGGGACTGGGGTTCGGGCTCAAGTGGAACATGGGGTGGATGCACGACACCCTGGATTACTTCGCCCGGGACCCGGTGCACCGCAAGTACCACCACAACCAGCTCACCTTCAGCATCTGGTATGCCTTCTCCGAGAATTTCCTCCTGCCGCTCTCCCACGACGAAGTGGTGCACGGCAAGGGATCGCTGCTGCGCCGCATGCCCGGGGACGACTGGCAGCGCTTCGCCAACCTGCGCGTGCTGCTGGGGTACCAGATGGCGCACCCGGGCAAGAAGCTGCTCTTCATGGGGGGAGAGCTCGGCCAGTGGAACGAGTGGTACCACGAGACGAGCCTCGACTGGCACCTCCTCGAGAACCCGGCGCACCGGGGGGTGCAGGCGTGGGTACGAGACCTCCACCGGGCCTATCGGGGCCTCCCCCCCCTCTTCGAGCGGGATTTCGAGCCGGAGGGGTTCCAGTGGGTCGACTTCCACGACTGGGAGAAGAGCGTGGTGAGCTTCCTGCGCAGGGGGCGAGCCCACGGGGAAGGGGAGTGGGTCCTGGTGGCCTGCAACTTCACACCGGTGCCCCGTCCCGGCTACCGGGTCGGCGTGCCCCGGGGAGGGCACTGGCGGGAAGTCCTCAACAGCGATGCCGCCTGCTACGGGGGCTCCGGGATGGGGAACCTGGGGGGAGCCCAAGCCGAGGCGGTGCCCGCCCACGGCCGGGAGCACTCGCTGCTGCTCACCCTGCCGCCGCTCAGCATCATCTTCCTCGCCCCGGGGTAGACGGCGGAACACGCCGCCGCCGGGTGCGGGTCCGCGGGCCCCTGCCTCTGTGGGAGCGGCCTTGGCCGCGAACCGGGGGGCCGAAGACCGCTTCCGCCCCTGCTTCGGCCGATGCCGCTGCCTAGCGCCAGGTCTGGGGAAGCACCTCCCGCACCGGAACGATGCGGTCGCACGTGATCCCCGTGCGCGCGAAGATCACGTGGAGGGTCTCCGGGCTGGGGGCGTCCCACTCGCAGATGCGCTGGCTTTCGTCCTCGAAGAGGTAGGTGCGCACCCAGGTGGCGGTGGTTTCCCGTGCCAGCACCCGGTACCTCTCCACCAGGTCCTCCCAGCGCCGGTCGGGCTCCACGTGGAAGGTGAGAAACTTGGACATGGCGTCCTCCCTGTGCCCGGGGCCCCCCGGGCCGCGGCGCGCAGGATATCACGCGGCGCTCCTCCGGCAAGGCCGCCCCCTCGCCCCCTCGCCCCCTCGCCCCCTCGCCGGGTCGCGGCGCTTGGGAATCGGGGTGCCCGTGCCGATAGGTCAGGGGAGAGGTACTCCTCTGCGACCCTAGCCCCACACGGGGGACCCATGCAGGCAGCCTTCGCCGCACTCCTCGTGACCGCGCTCGCCGCCGCGGCCGCGGTCTATGCCGTCAGCCCCGGGCCCGACGCGCCCGCCGCAAGCCGCTACTACGCCATCGCCGCCTTTATCTTGCTGGCCCTGGCCCTGGTGGCGATGCTCTCCGAGCCTCTGCGCCGGCGCGCCGCCACCCGCCGGCGTCCCACCACCGAACAACTCCTGGACCCGGCCAACCGCAGGGAGGCCTTTCGCATCCCGTACCCGGAAGGGGAGCGCCCCTGGGCGATCCTCCGGAATCCTTCCGGGACCGGAGAGGGAGCAGGGCTGGAGGTGCTGGACGTGGCGGAGCGAGGCGTGCGGCTCCGGACCTCCGGCGGCGTCGCGGTCTCCGGAAGGGTGGAAGGGGAGCTCCGGTTTCCGGGGGGCGAGACGGCGGCCATCGCGGGCGAGGTCGCCTGGTGTGCCCATGGGGAGGCGGCCGTCCGGCTCGCCTCCCCCCTGCCGGGCCGGCTCCTGACCGAAGAACAGCGCCGGCTGCGGGACCACCTCAAGGCGCGGCGGTAGACGCGGATGGTTCGGGACCACCAGCATCCCGGGGCCCCCCTTCTTGGTCCGGGCCGGGCGGCCAGACCCTCGCCGACGGGACCGGAGCCAGTTGGTGGCGTGGCAGGCGTGCAGCGCGCGCAGGCGGCCCGCTAGGCGGAACAACCTAGGAACCCTTGCGGCGTCGCCAATGCTGGACACAGGTAACTGCAATCCTACTATGCTCGGCGCTCGCTCGAGGGGATTTTCGTGATTTCAGTTACGTTATGGGGACTTATGGGGACTCGAGCGTTCGGGGACGATCGAGCTTCCCGCGAACCCGAACGCGGCCCCAGGAGAGAGGGCGGCCGAAGCGCTTTCGCAGAGGTTCTTCGCCCCTGAGCATCAGCCCAGGATGCGTGCGGAGCAGGAGCGGGTCCGGGACGCCCTTCTGCCGCGCGAAGTTCGGGTCGGTCTGGCCGGGACCGGGGCCCCGTTGCGGGCGAGCCGCTTGCTCCTCGCGGGGCCGGTGGCAGACGTAGCACACCAGGTCGCCCATCGGGTGGCCCACGAGTTCCGCCGCCGGCCAGCCCAGCAGGCGCGCCGCAGCAGGGTTGGCGAAGGCGATCCGCCCTTCCCGGTCCACCCCGACGATCCCCTCGCCGGCGCAGTCCAGGATCAGCTCGGTGCGGCGCCGCAGGCGCTCGGCTTCGGCCTCGGCCCTCTTGCGGTCCGAGACGTCGACGAGGGCGCAGTAGGCGCGCCACGGGGCTCCCGCAGGCCCGGGGGCCGCCCGGCAGTGCATCGAGACGGTCACGGGCGCGCCGCCCTTGCGCAGGAGCACCCGCTCCCGCCCGTACTCCGTGAGCTCCGACCAGGCGCCGTTCACGTCGGCGATGCGGCCGGTGCCGTCCAGGGACTGGTAGGCCACGGGCGCCTCGGGAAACAGCCGCGCGAATCAGTCGAAGATGTCGAAGAGTCTCTCCATCTTCGACTTCGGCCGCTTGTACGGTTGCCCGGGGTGCGATCCGGGGTGCCGCGGCTGCAAGGCCTGGAACTCCCGATCCAGCTCCGAGCCCGCCGCCTTCACCTGGTTCAGGAGCTTGCCGAGCTCTCCCCTGTCGAGCCAGATGCCGCCGCACCCGGCGCAGGTGTCGAGGGTGACGCCGTGCTTGACGGTTTCCACCAGGGTGGGACCTTCGGGGCAGCGGGGGCAGTTCATGGCGCTCTCCTTTGGAGTTGGCGTGGATGGGCATGGATCGGCCCGGAGGGTCTCGTGGAGGGGGCCTGGGCACGCGGGGCACCTCACGGCGGGGCCGCCCCCCTTGGTCCGCGCCCCGGGGGGCCGGCGGCGGCCCAGGCCCCCCGCACCCGG
>JBFLZB010000111.1 GCA_040756475.1 Thermodesulfobacteriota bacterium | reverse complement strand
ATCCGGGAGCTGGAGGCCGCGGGCGTCGAGCGCACCCGCATCTCCCCCATGCTGCTCCCCGACTACACCACCGACGACGTGCGCCAGCGCCAGCTCACCGCGTGCTACGTGGGAACGATGAGATAGGGGGTCGTTGCTCGTTGCTCGTGGCTCGTTGGAGGAGTAGCCAACGCTTCGGGCCAGAGAGGGCTGCACGGCGGAATCCACAACGCGCAACACGCAACGCGCAACCAACATCGCCGGAGGCGACATGAACATTCACGAATTCCAGGCGAAGCAGGTCTTGCAGAAGTACGGGGTGCCGGTGCCCCGGGGGATCGTCTGCTCCACGCCCGACGAGGTGGAGAAGGCGGCCGGCGAGCTCGGGACCCCGGTGGTGGTCAAGGCCCAGATCCACGCGGGGGGCCGGGGCAAGGCCGGGGGCGTGAAGGTGGTGAAGAGCCCGGCCGAGGCCAGGGCCGCGGCGGCCGGCATCCTGGGAAAGAAGCTCGTCACCCACCAGACCGGGCCCCAGGGCAAGGAGGTCCTCAAGGTCTACGTGGAGGAGGGCCGCGACATCGCCCGGGAGCTCTACCTCGGCATGGTCATCGACCGGGCCACGGGCCTCGTGACCCTCATGGCCTCCACCGAAGGCGGGATGGAGATCGAGGAGGTGGCGGCCAAGACGCCCGAGAAGATCCTCAAGCAGGCGGTGGACCCGGCCGCCGGGTTCCAGCCCTTCCATGCCCGCAAGCTCGCCTACGGCCTCGGGCTCGAGGGCGAGGCGCTGAAGAACGGCCAGAAGTTCATGGCCGCCCTCTATCGCGCCTTCCTCGAGACCGACGCGAGCATGCTCGAGATCAACCCCCTGGTGGTGACGAAGCAGGGCGACGTGCTGGCGCTCGACGCCAAGATGAACTTCGACAACAACGCCCTCTACCGCCACAAGGAACTCCTGGAGTTGCGCGATACGACTGAGGAGGACCCCAAGGAGCTCGAGGCCTCCAAGTTCGACCTCAACTACATCAGCCTCGACGGCTCGATCGGCTGCATGGTCAACGGCGCGGGCCTCGCCATGGCCACCATGGACATCATCAAGCTCCACGGGGCGGCGCCGGCCAACTTCCTCGACGTGGGCGGGGGCGCCAGCGCCGAACAGGTGACCAACGCGTTCCGGCTGATCCTCTCCGACCCCAGCGTCAAGGCCGTGCTGGTGAACATCTTCGGCGGCATCATGCGCTGCGACACCATCGCCGAGGGCATCATCGCGGCGGCCAAGACCGTGCACCTCGACCGCCCCCTGGTGGTGCGCCTCCAGGGCACCAACGTGGACCTAGGCCGGAAGATGCTCGCCGAGAGCGGGCTCCCCATCATCACCGCCGAGACCATGACCGAGGCGGCGGAGAAGGTGGTGGCCGCGGCGAAGAAGGCGGCGTAAGGGAAGGGGCTTTGTGGACGGGATAACAGGATAGGGCGGATGAGGCAGGAGGACAAAGCAAGGTTCTTTCCATCCTGCGAATCCCGTTATCTCGTCAAAGAAGAGAACTTCTTTTTGGACAGGATAACAGGATGGGCAGGATAAGAGACCCCAATTAGTCTTGCCTTATTGTCCTGTCTTGCATCCTGTCATCCCGTCAAAATGGGTTTTGTTCTCTAAGGAGATCGCGCGATGAGCATCCTGGTCAACAAAGACTCCCGGGTGATCTGCCAGGGCATCACGGGGGGGAATGGGAAGTTCCACTCGGAGCAGTGCCTGAAGTACGGCACCAAGCTCGTGGGGGGCGTGACCCCCGGAAAGGGCGGGACCGAGATCCTGGGGGTGCCGGTCTTCGACACCGTGGCCGACGCCGTGAAACAGACCGGCGCCGATACCTCCATGATCTTCGTGCCCGCGCCCTTTGCGGCCGACGCCATCCTCGAGGCGGCGGATGCCGGCATCAAGGTCGTCGTCTGCATCACCGAGGGCATCCCGACGCTCGACATGGTCAAGGTCAAGCGGGCGCTCGACCCGAGGAAGACCCGGCTCGTGGGCCCCAACTGCCCCGGGGTGATCACCCCCGAGGAGTGCAAGGTGGGCATCATGCCCGGCCACATCCACAAGAAAGGCCCCGTGGGCGTGATCTCCCGCTCGGGCACGCTCACCTACGAGGCCGTGGACCAGCTCACCAAGCTCGGCATCGGCCAGACCACCTGCATCGGCATCGGCGGCGACCCGATCATCGGCACCAACTTCATCGACGCCCTCTCCCTCTTCAAGGACGACCCGGCCACCGAGGGCATCGTCATGATCGGCGAGATCGGCGGGAGCGCCGAGGAGGAGGCCGCCGAGTACATCAAGGCCCACATCAGGGTCCCGGTGGTCTCCTTCATCGCCGGCCAGACCGCCCCCAAGGGCAAGCGCATGGGCCACGCCGGCGCCATCATCGCCGGGGGCAAGGGCACCGCGGCCGAGAAGATGGCGGCGCTGGAGCGCTGCGGCGTCAGAGTCGTCAAGAGCCCCGCCGACATCGGGGCAGCGATGAAGTCGCTGTTGTAGGCGAGGATGGAAGGACGGTTTTTGGACAGGATGACAGGATGAACAGGATTAGGCTTGGAGGGCCTTTTTGGATGTGCTCTCTCGGTTCAACATCCTGTAAATCCTGTTATCCTGTCAAGAAAAGATCTTGAATTTGTTTTGACAGGACAACAGGATGAGACTTGGAGAGCCTTTTTGGATGTGCTCTCTCGATTCAACATCCTGTCAATCCTGTCATCCTGTCTAGAAACGGATCTACGCCGGAGGTATCCCTTGCTCGATCCGACGCTGATGCCGGTCGACCACATCATCGACCGCTACGATGCCAGGCGCGAAGCGCTGGTGCAGATCCTCCTGGACGTGCAGAAGGAGCTGCGCTGGCTGCCCCGCAACGTCCTCAAGCGCGTCTCCGACCGCCTGGGGGTGACGCTGCGCGAAATCTACAACGTCGCCACCTTCTACAAGCACTTCAGCCTGGTCCCCCAGGGGCGCCACCAGATGTCGGTGTGCGTGGGCACCGCGTGCCACGTGCGCGGCGCCCAGAAGCTCCTGGACCGGGTCTCGAACGTGGTGGGCATCCAGGCGGGGGGCACCTCGAAGGACGAGAGGTTTTCGCTGCACACGGTCAACTGCGTGGGCTGCTGTGCCCTGGGACCCGTCATGACCGTGGACGGCGAGTACCTCTCGAACCCCACTACCGAGGAGCTGGAGAAGGTCTGCGAGACCTGCGAGTAGCGCTTCTCCTGCCCCCTCTCCCCTCGGGGGGAGCGGGCAGGGTGAGGGGGGCCCCCGTCCCGGTACGCACCCAGGCCGCACGACACCCCGTGGAGAACCCATGGCCCGACTGACATCCCTGGAAGATCTGGAGCGCTACCGCCAGGAGGTGCTGGCCAGGCGCGACCCCAAGAAGCCCTGCGTCACTATCTGTTCCGGCACCGGGTGCCGAGCTTACAAGAGCGAGAAGGTGGCCCACGCCTTCCAGGCCGAGCTCGAGGCCAAGGGCCTCGCCGGCAAGGTGGACGTGCGCCGCACCGGGTGCCACGGCTTTTGCGAGCGCGGCCCCATCGTGGTGATGCTCCCGGAAGAGACCTGCTACCTCAAGGTCAAGGTGGAGGACGTTCCCGAGCTCGTGGCCGAGACCCTGGTGGGGGGCAAGGTCGTGGAGCGGCTGCTCTACCGGACCGATGCCGGCGAGGGGGTCGTCCACGAAAACGACATCCCCTTCTACAAGCACCAGACCCGGCTCCTCTTCCACGACAACCTCAGGATCGACCCCACGAACCTCGACGACTACCTGGCCGTGGGGGGCTACGGGGCGCTCGCGAAGGCGCTGGGGTCCATGACCCCCGAGCAGGTGGTGGCCGAGGTCAAGAAGTCGAACCTCCGGGGCCGGGGAGGGGCGGGCTTTCCCGCGGGCGTCAAGTGGGAGACCACCCGCAATTCCCCCGGCGACGAGCGCTACGTGCTCGTGAACGCCGACGAGGGCGACCCCGGGGCCTACATGGATCGGTCCATCCTGGAGGGCAACCCCCACTCGGTGCTCGAGGGATTCATCATCGGCGGCTACGCCATCGGCGCCCGCACCGGCTACGTGTACGTGCGCCAGGAGTACCCCCTGGCGGTGGAAAACCTGATCGGGGCTCTGGACGACCTCCACGAAGCCGGGCTCCTGGGCGAGAACATCCTGGGCACCGGGTTCTCCTTCGAGATCCTCATCTACCGGGGTGCCGGAGCCTTCGTCTCCGGCGAGTCGAGCGCGCTGATGAGCTCCATCGAGGGCAAGGTGGGCGAACCCCGGCCCAAGTACATCCGCACCTCGGTCAAGGGCCTCTTCGACAAGCCCTCGAACCTCAACAACGTGGAAACCTGGGCCAACGTGCCCCTCATCATCAGCCGCGGCGCCGAGTGGTTCGCCGGCATCGGCACCGAGGGGAGCAAGGGCACCAAGGTCTTCTCGCTGGTGGGCAAGGTGAACAACACGGGCCTCGTCGAGGTGCCCATGGGGATGAGCCTGCGCCGCATCGTCTTCGACATCGGCGGCGGCATCCGCGAGGGGCGCGCGTTCAAGGCCGTGCAGACCGGCGGCCCCTCGGGGGGCGTGATCCCCGAGAGCATGCTCGACCTGCCCGTGGACTTCGACGAGCTCACCAAGGTGGGCTCGATGATGGGCTCGGGCGGCATGATCGTCATGGACGACAACACCTGCATGCCCGACGTGGCCAAGTACTTTCTCGAGTTCCTGGCCGACGAGTCCTGCGGCAAGTGCGTGCCCTGCCGCGAGGGCGTGTGGCAGATGCTCCAGATCCTCACCCGCATGGTGAAGGGCGAGGGCCGAGAGGGCGACGTGGAGCTCTTGGAGGACCTCTCCACCACCGTGCAGGACGCCTCCCTGTGCGCCCTGGGGCAGAGCGCCCCCAACCCGGTGCTCTCCTCCATCCATTACTTCCGCGACGAGTACCGCGCCCACGTGGAGGAGAAGCGCTGCCCCGCGCTCGTGTGCAAGGCCCTCACCAGCTACTGGGTCGACCCGGACAAGTGCATTGCCTGCGGCCTGTGCAAGAAGAATTGCCCCGTGGGCGCGATCTCCGGGGAGAAGAAGCAGGTGCACGTGGTCGACCAGGCCCTGTGCACCAAGTGCGACACCTGCTTCCAGGTCTGCCCCCCCAAGACCCGCGCCGTCACCAAGCTCTCCGGCCAGCCCGTCCCCAAGCCCCCGGAGGATCTCGCGGTGCGGGCCGCAAAGGGGAAGAAGGGATAGACAAAGAGGGCTTGGACGGGATAACGGGATCTTCTGGATGAAGTCGTGTTTCTGGTTTCATCCTGCCCATCCTGTTATCCTGTCTAAGATTTCGTTCCTTGTGTCTTGAGCCAAATTCAAACCTTTTGACAGGATTACAGGATATTCAGGATAGATCCTCTTTTTGTTCTATCCCGTCCATCCCGTTATCCCGTCTAGCATGCTCTTCGCCCAGCCCGTGATCCCGTCCGAAGAGGTCGCCCTATGTCCGCACCCGCCCAGACCGCCGAAGCCCCCGGCGCCCCCGTGAAGCTCACCATCGACGGCCGCTCCGTCGAGGCCCGGGAGGGGATGACCGTCCTCCAGGCCGCCCGGGAGGCCGGCATCGAGATCCCCACCCTGTGTTACCTGGAAGAGCTCTCCGGGTACGGCTCCTGCCGCCTGTGCCTCGTGGAGGTCAAGGCGGGCAGGCGCACCCGCACCGTCGTCTCATGCCTCTACCCGGTGGAGGAGGGTTTGGAGGTCCAGACCGAGACCGAGAAGATCGCCCACCACCGAAAGCTCATCCTCGAGCTCCTCGCCGCCCGGTGGGACCGGGTGGACCCCGCCCTCCTGAAGAAGTACGGGGCCGACCCCGAGCGCTTCGCCAAACACACCACCTACTGCATCCTGTGCGGCCTGTGCGTGCGCCAGTGCGCCGAGATCGAGGGCAAGAACGTGCTCGGCTTCATCGGCCGGGGCACCGAGCGCCAGGTGGTGGTCTATCCCGAGCTCGCGGCGAAGTTCTGCGCCCAGTGTGCCAAGGGCCGCGAGATGCCCTGCCTCGAGGTCTGCCCCACCGGCGTCATCACCAGCGAGTTCGCCGCCGCCGGCCTCACCCTCCCCGACAAGCTCCCCGTAGCCTACCCCGTCTGCATCAAGGACGACGACAACCTGCGCGACGTCGCCAAGAAGGTGGGCGACGTGTAGCGAGGCAGGAAGGTCTCCACCCGGCGCTGGTCAAAACGCCGTGAACTCGGCCCCCACGCTGCCGAGGTAGCGCAGGGCGCTCCCGAACTCGTCCCGGTTGCCCCCCGAGCCGTAGGCGCCGAAGCCGAAGAGGCGCCAGCGGTCGGCGAGACTCCACTCCAGGTAGGTGCTCCCGAGGCCGCTCCGGTCCTCCAGGTTCTGCGCCCAGCGCAGGATGACCGTCAGGCGGCCGGCGATCTCCGTGTGCAGGTACTGGGCGAAGAGATAGTGGCGGCGCAGGAGTTGCTGCGGCACGGCCACGTCGCCCGGGCCGAGCTCCAGGAGCCCTGCCCGTACCAGGGCGGCGGCCGCGTGGGCGCGGTCGAAGAAGCGCTCTGCTTCCGCGTTGTCGTAGCCGGACTCGTTGTAGGCGTACTCCAGGGAGACGGTGGGGCCGAGCTCCAGGGTGTACCCGGCTCCCAGGACGGAATAGAGGGCGAAGTCCCCGTCGACTTGCCGGTCGATCGGGTCGGTCCCCTCCTGCGAAACATCGTCCCGGTCGCGGCGCGAGACGCTGGCCTCGCCGTACAGGAGCATGGCGTCCGAGGCGGTCCACTGGCCGTAACCCCGCAGGGAGCCGTCGGCGCCGCCCCCGCCGTGGGCGAGCACGCCCCCGCTCACCTCGTAGCCCAGGTAGTCGAGCTTCAGCGCGTGGGAAGGGTGCCAGCTCCTGCCCCCCAGTTCCCCCTCTCCGCGGCCGGTGTTGGCGATCCAGGAGAGCGTCAGGGATGGGGTAGGGAGCCACAGCACACGCAAGAAGTCCATCCCGGGGACCTCCCGCACGGGGTTGTCCCGGCCGTTGTCGGCAAAGAACGGATTCGAGGGGTTCACGAACTGGGCCGGTCCCCACTGGAGGTTCTCCCGGCCGAAGGAGACGAAGCCCCGCTCCCAGATGCGGGCCTGGGCCCGGCCTTCGAGGAGGAGCACCTCGGCGTCGGTATCGGAGTCGCCCGCCCTGGGCCCGTCCTGCCGGTGCTCGCGGGTGAGCCGCGCCCGGGGCTTGGCCGTGAGGTAGAGGGGCCCCAGGTCCAGGGAGAGGTCCAGGCGGGCCTCGCCCTCGGAGACCTGCCGCGGAAGGTCCAGCACCCGGTTTTCGGGGTTGAGTCCGCCCAGGGCCGGCCGCTGGTAGCGGTGGCTGCCCAGGAGCCGCAGGGTCGCCGAGCCGCGCTCGGACAAGGCTTGGAGCAGGGTCGGGGCCCCGGGTTCTTCCCGGACCGGGTCACCGGCTGCCGGCACGGACGGCAGGAACGGCACGATCGGGGGCGGCCCCGGTGCTCTGGACGGAGCAGGGGAGGCCGGGAGCACGACCACCAGGAGGGCATCCTCCTCCCAGAAGGTCGCCCCGATCTCCCACCCTTCGGGGGGAGAGATCCAGCGTTGGGGGGCGGCGGCGTCTCCGGCCGCGAGCCGGCGAGCGAGATTGCGGTCCCCCTGGAGCCGAAACGCGCCCACCTCGGGAATCGCCAGCCACGCCGCAAACCGGACCGGGTCGCCGTCGAGGTCCAGCGAGGTCGCCCGGGGGTTCAGGGCGAGGAAGTCGTCGCGCGCGATCGGGCGCCGGTGGCCGGCGGGCGCGGCCAGCTCTGCGAGCAGGGACCGGGGCAACCGGAGCTCCAGCACCTCCTCGGCCCCGCAGTTCGCCGCCCAGCCCCAAGCCAGAGCCACGCTCAGGGAGAAGGCGGCCCCCGCTCTCCTCCAGGTTCCGCGTCGCTTCATCGCATCAGCAGGTTGAGATTGAACGTCGAATCGGGAACGGCCTGGACCGAGATGCCGGAGTACTCCAGGGTGGTCACCTCCTGGGGCCGCACGGCGTCGCGAATCACCATGCGGCTCACGAAGGGGATGCGCTCGCCCCCGTGGGCGATGGTGTTGGCGTACTCGAAGGTGGCGGTCTTGAAGAGCTTGCCGCTCACGGTGTAGAACTCGGCCTTCACCCCCACGCCCCGCTGCTGGGACACCCAGTACACGATGCGGTCGTAGGTGGCGCTCTTGTTGGTGGCCGTGAGGTCGAGCACGTGGCACGGTTCGCCGTCGAGGACCTCTTCGTCCCGGAACACCCCCTCGTAGTCGCCCGCGTAATTCGTGCTCGCGATGTCGCCGTTGGCGGCCTGCCCCATGAGCTTCTGGCGGGGGCTGATGGGCACGGGCTTCGAGACCCCGGGCTTGAGGAACCACATGTTGCGGCCCACCATCAGCACCTTCTGGTCCTTCACCCGGGGAGGCGCCGCGAACACGGCGAGCACGTCCTGATCCCGGGCGGTGACCGAGAGGGTCTGGTCCCGCTCCTCGCCCTTCTCGACGGAGCGCATTGCCACGGTCCACACCAGGCCCGGGAGCTTGCCCCGAGCCCGGTCGGCGGTTTCGAGGATTTCCCGAGGGGAGAGCCCGGTGCGGGCCCACGCGGACGTCGCGACGAAGAGGAGCAGCAAGACAAGCCGGGCGATCTTCATGGGTGACCTTTCGTGCGGGGGGCTTTCGGCGCGACCGCGGCACCGTACCCCCTCAGCGGCGGCGGGGGCCCGGTGTCCTATGCCATCGCCGCCGAGGTTTACCTATCGGCGCCGGGAGCGTCAAGCTCAAGGGGTGGGCTCAAAGGGTGGGGGCCCCGTGGGGCAGTGCGCCGGATACACCTCGACCCGCGGCTCCCTTTTGGGTAAGTTGGCGCCCGGCGGCGCCCGGGCAGCGCCTGACTCCACACGAGGAGGATGCAGCAATGGGTTCGGAACGCGCGTCGCGGTGCCGCCTGGGAGCGGTGCCCTATGTGGAGTTCGACTATCCCCGCCTCTGGAGCGGGCCGGCGGCGGGGGGGGCGTGGACCCCTTCCCCCCAGACGTTCCGGGTCGAGGAGCTGCCCCTCTACCCCTTCTCGGGGGAGGGGGAGCACGCCGCCCTCGTGGTGGAGAAGAGGGGGGCGGCAACCCGGGACCTGGCGGTGGGGGTTGCCGGGCGCCTGGGGGTCTCCCCTGCGGCGGTGGGTTACGCCGGCATGAAGGACAAGGGCTGCATCGCGGTGCAGGCCTTCACGGTGACCGGGGTGGAGGAGGAGCGGGCCCGGGGGGCCTTCGAGGCCGAGGGGGCGCGGGTGCTGTCCGCATCGCGCCACAAGAACAAGCTGCGCCTGGGGCACCTGGCGGGAAACGCCTTCCGCGTCTTCCTGCGGGGAGCCCGCGCCGATGCGGTGGCAACGATCCTGGAGGGGTTGACCCGCACGGGGGTGCCCAACTATTACGGCCCCCAGCGTTTCGGCGCCCGGGGGGACAACCCGGTCAAGGGCCTCGCCGTGCTGGAGGGGAGGCTGCGGGTGGCGCGGTGGAAGCGGGACCTCCTGGTCTCGGCCCTCCAGTCGCGCGTCTTCAACGAGGTGTTGGCTCGCCGGCTGGAGGAAGGCTCCCTCGTTCGGGCGCTGGAGGGGGACGTGCTCCGCCGGGAGGACTCGGGAGGCCTGTTTCTGTGCCGTGACGTCGAGGACGATACGCGGCGCGTCGAGACGTTCGACGTCAGCCCCACCGGCCCCATGCCCGGCCGAAAGATGGTGCGGCCGGACGGCCCTCGGGCTGCCGCCGAGCTCGAAGTCCTCGGGGAACTGGGGTTGAACGAGGAACTCTTTTCCCGCGAGACCGGGGCCCGGCGCCCCCTGCGCGTGCCCCTCGGAGATCCGGCAGTGGAGGTCGCCGACGGCGGTTGCTGGGTGCGCTTTGCGTGCCCGGCCGGCGCGTTTGCCACGTCGGTGGTGCGGGAGGTCTTGGGAGAGGGCCCCGAACGCTGACGGCGCCCCGGGCAGGGCGGCGGTGCGCCGAGCTCCACGCTCGGCCGGGAGGCGGTGGGGCGCTCACCCCTCCGGGGGCCGGTGGCACATGTAGCACTTGACGAACTCGGTGCGCAGGGAGCCGTCGGGCAGGAAGTGGGGCTTTTCTCCTTCCGTCGGCATGGGGACTTCCCCATCCGGACCGTGGCACTGGGGACACTGGGCGTAGTCCTTCCGGTCCGCGTGGGTGGCGTCTGCCGGGAGGCGGGGCGTGGTCACCTTGGGGGCGAGGAGCAGCACGCCCAGAACCGCCGCGCACAGGACCGCGAAGACCAGGTGGTACCATTTCTTCATCGCAGAAGCCTTTCCGGGCTCTCGGTGGGATCCGGTTCGCCATTCTACCGGGCCTTGCCACCGATTCAAAGGCCGGTCGGCGCCCCGGGCGCCACATTTCGCGTCGGAAACGGTGGCGGTTTTCGCCGTCGTGGGGGCACGGGCGACCCTTGATCAGGCCGGGTGCTCCAGAGTTTTCGCGAGCTCCTCCGGGAGGGATACCGGGGCCCGGCAGGCGAAATCCTGGCAGACGTAGGCTGCCGCGCGTCCCTCCACGGGGCCCATGTGTTCGCGGAACGGGCACAGGGCCGCCACCACCGGGTCCCCGGGCGGGGCCAGGAGCAGGGCCGTCTCCGGAGCGTAGGCGGCCCTCGCCGCCGACAGGAGGCCCTGGGTCTCCGGGGCCTCCGGGAGGCCGGCGATCACCACCTCCCGGGTGGGCTCCAGCAGCAGGCTTGCGCCGGCCAGAAACTGGGTGAAGGCCGCCGGATACTGGGCCACGCGGCCGGCGAAGGCCTCGGCGATTCCCCGGGCGTGCTCGGTCCAGGCCGGGTCACCGGTGAGCTGCCCCAGGCGGGCGAAGACCTCCAGTGCCACCGAGTTGGCCGACGGGGTGGCGCCGTCGTAGACCTCCTGGGGGCGCAGCACGAGCTCCTCGGCATCGGCGGCCGTGTCGAACAGTGCGCCGGTGGAGCCGCCGCCGAAGCGCTGAACGAGCTCCCGGGCGAGCTCCAGGGCCTGGCGCAGCCGGGCCGGGTCGAAGGTGGCGCCGTAGAGGTCCAGGAGCCCCCGGGCCAGAAAGGCGTAGTCTTCAGCAAAGGCTGGCACCGCGGCCTCGCCGTCCCGGAAACGGCGCAGGAGCCGGCCGTCGGGGCGCAGACGCGAGAGCACGAAGTCTGCCGCGCGCGCCGCCGCCCTGGCGTACCGGGGCTCGTCCAGGGTCCACGCGGCGCGGCCCAGGGCCGAGATCATGAGCCCGTTCCACGCGGTGAGCACCTTGTCGTCCCGGTGGGGGCGCACCCGCCCTTCCCGGCGGGAGAAGAGCCGGCCCCGGGCGGACTCGAGCCGGGCCGCAAACGCCTTCGGGTCCACTCCCCGTTCCCACGCCCACGCGTCCAGGGGCCGGTCCAGGTGGGGAATGTTGGTTCCCGTCGGCTCGCCGGTGGCTTCCTCTCGAAAGTTTCCCTCCTCCGTGATGCCCTGGACGCGGCAGTAGAGCTCGCCGTCGTCCAGACCCAGCACGTCGAGCACCTCGCGGCGCGTCCACACGTAGAACTTCCCCTCCACCCCCTCCGAGTCTGCGTCTTCCGCCGAGTAGAAGGCCCCTTCGGGGCTCGCGAGATCCCGCAGCGCGTAGGTGAAGATCTCGCGGGCGGTCCGCGCGTATCCAGGCTTTCGGGTGGCCTGGTGGGCTTCGAGGTAGGCCAGGGCGAGGCCCGCCTGGTCGTAGAGCATCTTCTCGAAGTGGGGGAGCAGCCAGTTGGCGTCGGTGGCGTACCGGTGAAAGCCAAAGCCCACCTGGTCGAAGAGACCGCCCCGGCGCATGGCGTCGAGCGTCGTCTCGGCCATCCGGAGCAACTCGGGGTCACCTGTGCGCCGCCAGCGGCGCACCAGGAAGACGAGGTTGTGGGGCGTGGGGAACTTGGGAGCGGGGCCGAAGCCGCCGCGAGCCGCGTCGAACTGCCCTCGAAAGAGGCGGACGGCTTCCTGGAAGAGCGCGGGGGCGAGGGCCCCGGACTCCTCCGGTCCGGCAGGGGCCGGCTGCAGGCGCGCCACGATCTCGCGGCCGGCGCGGTGGACGCGCTCCGGGTCTTCCTGCCACAGCGCCGCCGCCTGGCGCACCAGCTCCACGACCCCGATCCTCCCGTGCCGGCTGTGCTTGGGGAAGTAGGTGCCCGCGAAAAAGGGGTTCCGGTCGGGGGTCAGGAGCACGGTCAGCGGCCACCCGCCGCTTCCGTTCAAGGCCTGGCAGACCGTCATGTACACCTGGTCCACGTCGGGCCTCTCCTCCCGGTCCACCTTCACCGGCACGGTGAGGGTGTTGAGCACCGCGGCCACCTCTTCGTCCTCGAAGCTCTCCCGCTCCATCACGTGACACCAGTGGCAGGTGGAGTACCCGATGGAGAGGAAGACGAGCTTGCCCTCGGAGCGGGCCCTGCCGAAGGCCTCTTCGCCCCAGGGGTACCAGTCCACCGGGTTGTGGGCGTGCTGGAGGAGGTAGGGGCTCTTTTCCCGGGCGAGCCGGTTGCGATGGGGCGCGGTGCTCATTCGAGACTTCCTCTGGGTGGGGCGTGCGGATGGAGTCTCCATCCTACTCGAGAACCCGGCGCCGGAAAGGCAGGGGTTCGGACTCCGGCTAGAGGAGGCGTGTGATGGGGAGCGGATTGCGGGTGGACTCGGGGTGCGAACTTGCCCGCAGCCCACCGGGCGAAATGGCGCAGGCCCGGGGGACATGGGCCTGGGGCGCGCCTGCCCCCGCGGGCCCCAATGCTGCGCCGGCGGGGCTGGCGAGGCCGCGGCACGGGGCTTGCTGCGATTCGGCGAGGTTGGGGCGGGCCCCCCTTTACCCGCCGCCACGATTTCGTTTCGATGATTTCCATTCCAGATTTCTCCGGCCATGGGGCGCCCCACCCCGCGCCGGGGAGGTGGCAGGTCTCCCCAACCTGCCACCATTTTTTTTGCGCGGGTTCCGGGTCGTCTGTGCGTGGGTCGCGGTCGGCCCGCCAGCCGCGCGGCCTCCCCAGGCGACTCGCCCGAGTCGCCTGGATCCACGACCAGATTCTTGGGGCGGGGTCCGGGAGCCCCGGAGCGTAGTCCCGTACCGCATCGACCGATCCGCCGCAGTCCACGGAAACCGGTGGCCAGGCGCACCGGTTGCGCGAGGGACCCCTCCTCCAATTGCCGCGGATTGCGGGGCGCAGCGCAGGGGCTCCCGGACCCCGCTTACCACCCAGGCGGTGGATCGAGGGTCGACTTGCCCGTTGCGCCGGACGGCTCCCTGTGCTAGCAAGGTGCCCCCCAAACGAACGCCAGACCCAGGAGCCGATCGATGGCCGAAATTTTGCCGTTTCGCGGGATTCGCTTCCACCCCGGGCACGTGCCCGACTTCGATGCCGTGGTCACGCCGCCCTACGACGTCATCGGGGCAGATATGCAAGAGCGGCTCTATCGCCGCAGCCCCTACAACATCGTGCGGCTGGACTACGGAAAGATCCTGCCCGGCGACGACGACGTGGAGAACCGCTACACGAGGGCCGGACGGTACTTCCACCAGTGGCTGGCGACGGGAGTCCTGGTCCAGGAGAAGGAGTGCTCCATTTACTACACCGAACAGGACTACGCGGGAGAGTTCGGGGAGCCCATGACCCGCAAGGGCTTCCTGGCGGCGGTGCGCCTGGAGGACCCTGAGTCCGGGTTGTACCTGCCCCACGAGAGGACCCTGGCCGGCCCCAAGGCCGACCGGCTCCGGCTGATGCAGACGTGCCGCGCGAACCTGAGCCCCATCTTCAGCTTGTATGACGACCCGCGGATGCGGGTGCTTCGTGATGTGGAGACGCTGCCGCTGTCGTCGGCCCCGCTGGTCACCGTGACGATGGAAGATGGTTCGCGAACGCGGATGTGGCGCATCAGCGACCCGGACCGGATCCGGGCCGTGGCCGCCGGCTTGAGCGCCAACAGCTTCTTCATCGCCGACGGGCACCATCGGTACGAGACGGCCCTGAAGTACCGGGACCTGCGGCGCGAAGAGATCCCGACCTACACGGGGCGGGAGTCGTGGAACTACGTGCTCATGTACCTGTCCAACCTGAGCGCACCGGGGCTGTCGGTGCTTCCGACCCACCGGGCGGTCTTCGGGCTGGAGGGCTTTCGCCTGGAGACCTTCTTGGAGCGCCTGCGCCGGTACTTCCACGTGGAGGAGATCACGGGGCCCCTGCGGGAGCTCATGGAGCGCATGCGGGACCTGCGAGGCCGGGCGCATGCCCTGGGTTTCACGGCCCGGGGAGACGATCGGCGGTGGCTGCTGACGCTTCGGGACGAGGACGTGATGAAAGGGCTCCTCGAGGGGAAGATGGCCGCCGTCCTGCGCACCCTGGACGTCACGGTCCTCCACTCCCTGATCCTCGAGCACCTGCTGGGGGTGGACCAGAAGGCGCAGGAAGAACAGCGCAACCTGAGTTACGTCAAGGGGCACGAGGAGTTGGTCCGGGTGGTTCAGGAGGAACCCGGGATGCAGCTCGGGTTCCTCCTGAATCCGACGCGCCTGGAAGAGGTCAAGGCGGTAGCCGAGGCGGGAGAACGCATGCCCCAGAAGAGCACGTTCTTCTTTCCCAAGATCGTCACGGGGCTCGTAATCCATCCCCTCTTCGGCGAGGCCGAGACCTGCCGCGCGTGACCGCTGGCCCCGAGGGGAGCCTTCCCGGATTCTTCGGCCCCGGGGAGACGGGAGACAGCGCCCTGGGGGGCACCGTGCGGCTCGTCCAGCCGCAGAAGGGCTACCGGTTCGGGGTCGACGCGGTCCTCCTGGCCCGCTTTGCCGCCGAGCGGCCGGCAGCCCGGGCCCTGGACCTCGGGTGCGGGTGCGGCGCCGTGACTTTGTGCCTGCTCGCCCTGGGAGGCGCCCGGGAGGTCCTGGGCATCGACATCCAGGAGCAGATGGTGGATCGGGCCCGGAGGGGCGCCCGGTGGAACGGCCTGGAGGAGAGGGCCCGCTTCGAGGTGGCCGACCTGCGGGAGCTGGGCAGGAGCATCGCCCCCCAGTCCTTTGACCTGGTGGTCTCCAACCCCCCCTACCGCCCTGCCGCTTCGGGGCGGACGAGCCCCGACCCGGCCTGCGCCCTGGCCCGCCCCGCGGTGGCGGGATCCC
>JBFLZB010000110.1 GCA_040756475.1 Thermodesulfobacteriota bacterium | reverse complement strand
CCCCTGGGTCGCGCGGCCGGGGGCACTCCCCCCCCTGGCCCGCGCGGTGCCCCCCGCGCTGCGGGCCCGACGGCGGCAATAGGAGATCCGCGACCACCTCCAGCGCCAGGAGGAGAGTGCGGTCGCGCTCCGGGCGGCCAGGGACGAGGCCGAAGCCGCCACCCGCGCGAAGAGCGATTTCCTGGCCCGGATGTCCCACGAGATCCGCACCCCCATGAACGGCATCCTGGGCATGACCGAGCTGGCCCTGATGGAGGACCCGCCGCCCCGGGTCCGGGAGTATCTGGGGGTGGTCCAGGACTGCGCCCGGCAGCTCCTCGCCCTGATCAACGACATTCTGGACCTGGCCAAGGTGGAGTCGGGAAAGGTGACCCTGCGCCCCGCGGACTTCTGCCTGCGCGAGGAGCTGGGCTCGCTCCTGGCCACCTTCCACAAGGCGGTCGGCGACAAGTGCCTCACCCTGCGCGAGCGCGTCGATGAGGGGGTGCCGGACCGCGTCCGCGGCGACCGGGGCCGGCTGCGCCAGGTGCTGACCAACCTCCTGGGCAACGCCGTGAAGTTCACCGAGCGGGGCGAGGTCGAGCTCTCGGTCTCCCTGGCCGAGCCCGCCCGGGACGGCAAGGGACCGCGCCTGTGCTTCGCTGTGCGCGACACCGGCATCGGCATCGGCCCGGAGCACCTGGGCACCATCTTCGAGAGCTTCTCCCAGGCCCACAGCGCCCACGCCCAGTACGGGGGCACGGGCCTCGGGCTCGCCATCGCCAAGCAGCTCGTGGCGCTCATGGGCGGGGAGATCGGGGTGGAGAGCTGCCCCGGCGAAGGCAGTACCTTGGCCTTCACCGCGGCCTTCGACCCGCCCGAGGCGCCCCGGCCTGACTTGCACCGACCGAAACCGGCGGCGCCCGCCGCGGGCCTGCACGTGCTCCTGGCCGAGGACGACGCGGTGAGCCGGGCGGTGGCAAAGGCGTATCTGGAGAAGATGGGGCACCGGGTGACCGCCGTCGGCGACGGCCGGGAAGCCCTGGCCACCTTGGATCGCGAAGCCTTCGACGTGGTGCTGATGGACGTGCGGATGCCTCGGTTGGACGGCGTCGAGGCCGTGCGCCGCCTGCGCGAGCTGGAGGCCACCCGGGGCGGCCGCACCCCCGTGGTCGCCCTCACGGCGCACGCCATCCACGGGGACCGGGAGCGCTTTCTCGCGGCCGGCATGGACGACTACCTCTCCAAGCCCCTGGAGTTCCCGGAGCTCGGCGCCGTCCTCCAGCGGGTGGCCGCCCGCAAGCTCCCGCCGTAGGGGCAGCGCCCGCCCCCCGAAGACGGGGCCTTCCGCGCCGTCCTTGCCCGTTCGCTCCCGCACCCGGCTTCCGAATCCGTCGCTTCCCTCCCGCCACGTGCGGCTCCGACCTCTCCGGGGTCCTGGCCGTCTCGCGGTGCCCGCTCGGGCCTACGCCCGTCCCTGGGCCCATCGGGCCACGGTGGCGGAGAGGTTCTCCGCGGTGAAGGGCTTGCCGAGGTAGTCGTCCATCCCGGCCGCTAGGAAGCGCTCCCGGTCGCCTTCCAGGGCGTGGGCGGTGAGCGCGACGATGGGCACGTCCGGGGAAAGCCCGGGGACGACTCCGCTCCGGATGCGGCGGGTCGCCTCCGGCCCGTCCATCTCGGGCATCTGGACGTCCATGAGCACCAGGTCGAAGGGCTCGCGGGCCAGCGCTTCGAGGGCCTCGGCGCCCGTGGACGCCACCGTGACGCGGTGGCCCTGGGCCTCGAGGAGGCCGCGGGCGACGAGCTGGTTGACCGGGTTGTCCTCGGCGAGGAGGATGCGCAGAGGGCGCACGCCAGGAGGGCTCGCTGCCGTCCCACCGCCCTCGACCGCGGGCCTCGCCCCTTCCGCGATGCCGAGCTCGGCGGTGAAGGAGAAGCAGCTCCCCTTCGCCGGCTCGCTCTCGACCCGGATCTCGCCCCCCATGAGCTCCACCAGGTGCTTGGCGATCGACAGCCCAAGCCCGGTCCCGCCGTACTTGGCGTGGGTGGAGCGCGTCGCTTGGGAGAAGCTCTCGAAGATCGAGCCCAGGTTCTCGGGCGGGATGCCGATGCCGGTGTCCCGGACCGTGAAGCGAAGGGTCGTCCGACCTGTCGGCCCGGTCCGACCCGTCGGACCGGGCCTCACGGTCACCTCCACCCAGCCGTGTTCCGTGAACTTCACCGCATTGCCCACCAGGTTGGTGAGCACCTGTCGGAGCCTCCCCTCGTCACCGACCAAGACCCCCGGGACCCCGGGGTCGACGCCATGGACGAGGCGTACCCCCTTCTGCCGCGCCGACACAGCGAGGGTGGAGACCACCGACTCCACGACGCGCCCCACGGCGAAAGGCGCGGAGGCGAGCTCGACCCGACCCGCCTCGATCCGGGAGAGGTCCAGGATGTCGTTGATGATCTCGAGGAGATCCTTCGCCGACCGCTTGGCCAGGGCCAGATGCTCTGCGGGCTTGGGCGGCACCCCGTCCAGGAGGGCGAGCTCCATCATTCCCAGCACCCCGTTCATCGGAGTCCGGATCTCGTGGCTCATCCGTGCCAGGAACTCGCTCTTCGCCCGGTTCGCCGCCTCGGCGTCCTGCATCGCCTGGCGAAGCTTCTCCTGGCCCCGGATCCGCTCCATCGCCGTGGCGACCTGGTCGGCCACGGTCCGCATCAGCTCGATCTCGTCGTCGTTGAACCAGGGGCGGGTCTTGGTGCCGAAGGAGAGCGTGCCGATGAGCCGGCCTTGCGCGAAGAGCGGGTGGCAGCAGTAGGCCCGGATGCCGTAGGACCGCACCAGGTCGGCCCGCGGGTCCGGGGTGTTGCCGATGTCTTCCACGATGATCCGCTCCCCGTCCCGGGCCGCGCACCCGCAGACCGCGACGCCGTAATCGAGCCACTCGATCCTGCGCGCCTCCTCCTGGGGAACTCCGGCCCACGCGTTCAGTCGCAGCCGGCCCGCGGGCTCGTCCACCAGAAAGTGGAAGAACGCCTGGCAGTCCAGGTGCTCCATCACCTCGCGGCAGAGCGCCTCCACCACGGTCTGGGGGTCGGCCGACGCCAGGAGCCGCTCCGCCGTGTGGGAGAGGAGGCGGAAGCGCTCCCGGCTCTCCCGGAGCGCCTCGGTCGCCCGGACCAGGCCGTCGATGTTCACGGCGGTGCCGAACCAGCGCATGATCTCCCCAGCCTGGTTGCGGATCGGGCGGGCGTGCACTTTGAACCACTCGTAGACCCCGTCGCTCCGCCGAACCCGGTACTCGAGGTCGTAGGGCCCGCGCTCCGCCACCGCGTCGCGCCAGGCGGCCAGCGCCCGGGGCGTGTCCTCCGGGTGGAGCAGCCGGCTCCACCCCTCGCCGAGGTGCTCTTCCATCGGGACGCCGGTGAAGTCGACCCACTGCTGGCTCTGGTAGTCGCAGTAGCCGTCCGGCCGGGTGGTGAACACCATGCCCGGCATCGACTCCAGCGTCTGGCGGTAGAAGGACTCGCTCTCCCGCAGCGCCTCTTCCGCCTGCCTGCGCTCGGTGACGTCCGCGCTGGTACCGACGAACCCCAGGAACACCCCGGCCGGGGTGAACCGCGGCCGCCCCCAGGACTCGACCCAGCGCCACTGCCCGTCGGCCCTCCGGACCCGCGCCTCGGCGTGGAAGGGGGCGCGATCCTGGGTGCAGGCCAGGAACTTCGCGGTGTAGGCATCGGCGTCGTCGGGGTGCACGAGCATCTGCCAGCGCCCCCCCTTCGTCTCCCGGGCGGCGCCGAAGAACTCGCAGAAGGTGCGGTTGACCAGCTGCTGGCCCCCCTCCGCGTCGTGAACCCAGACCATCAGCGGCAGGCCGTCGGCCATGGTGCGAAATCGCTCCTCGCTCTCGCGCAGGGCGGCTTCCGCCCGCCGGCGCTCCTCCTCACGGAGCGTGCGCTGAATCCAGGCGCAGAGCACCGGTGCGGTGCGGGCGGCGATGGCGTCGAGGAGCTCGCGGTCCTCCTCGCCGTAGCCGCCTTCCCTGTTGGCCAGGTTGAGCAGCCCGATGGCCTCCCCCTGGAAGAGAATGGGCGTGGCCAGGTTGTTGTGGATGATCGGGTGACCCGGCGGGACCGGCGGGGCCTCGTTGACGAAGAAAGAGCGCTTCTCCCTGAGGGCCCGTGCCCAGAGGCCCTTCCACTTCTCGGGCGGGTAGTGGATGCACTTGCCCTCGATCTCGCACTCGTCGAGCATCTTCGAGAGGCTCGGGCACAGGAGGTGCCCCGGCTCGGGGATGTACCCGAAGACGCCGAACTCGCTCCCCATCGCCTCCTGGACGGCGGCCAGCGCCCGGTCGAACGGCTCGTCTCCCTCGTGTTCCAGGAAGGCGCGGAGGATCCGGTTGGCCAGGGTGGTCTCGGCGTGCTCTCTTCGCGCGCGCTCCTCGGCCCGCTTGCGCTCCGTGACGTCGAGGATCACCGCGAGGACGTGGACCTCGCCCCCCTCCGCCCCCACGACCGAGGTGGAGATGCTCACCACCCGCCGGGTCCCGTCCCGCCGGGTGATCGTCCACTCCTCGCCGCGGATGTCGTCGCCCTCGCGCATCCGGGCCATGCGGTCGACTGCGCGCTGCCTCACCTCGGGATCGGGATAGAGCGACTGGTACCACCCCAGCCGGTTGATCTCCTCCAACGTGCAGCCCGTGAGCTCCTCCATCCGCGGATTCCAGACCGTGAAGCGCACGTACGGGAAGGCCTCGACCCCGTGGCAGACGCAGATCCCCTCGGCGGCGCGCTCGACGACGGCCGCCCGGAGGGCCGCGTCGTCCTGGAGGCGGCGCTCCGCCACGACCCTCGGGCCCGCGAGGAGGGCCTCCCCCGGAGGACGGTCGTCCCCTGGCCCGGGGTTTGCCGTCGCGGAGCCGGGCCGCGGGGAACCGCCCATCCCGGTCGGGTCCAGCCCCACGTCGTCCTCGCAGGCCGCGGCCGCCCGGAGCAGCTCGTCTGCAGCGCGGCGCAGCGCCGAGGCGCGGGACCCGGGCGGCCTTTCCGCCGCCGCGCCCACCTCCCCCAGGAGGGTGCGCACCTCCCGAAGGAGAGTCTGGGGGTCTGAGGGCATGGGGAAGGTCCTCCGGCGCTCGGGTTCGCTCCGGCCGTTCGGCCGCACCCGGCTCTCTCGTTTCGGCGGGCAGGCGAGCGAAGTATGCCACACGGAAGGCCCGAGAAGAAGGCACCGTAGGCCCTCCGGCCGGCGTGCGGAGAACCGGGCGGCGCCCCTCCCGTCTCCCCCCTTGCCCTGGACGACGGGATCATTCTCTTGGCCACTCGGTTCATTCCGAGCTCCCGGGCTAGCCCTCCCTCGACCGCGCGCTAGTATCCCCGCGAGACGACCGGAGCCCGCGGGAGAGGTCGCACGCCGGCACCTGCCGAGGGGTGCCGGGCCGAGAGGAGGTACCGACCCGCGCGAGATGACGACGCGTTGCACAGGACGAAGGGTAAGAGTGATGAAACGACGACGCAGTTTGGTGCCCGCCCTTCTGGCGGCAGGAACCATGGTGGTCCTGGGGCTCGCGGCGGAGGCCTCCTCCGCGGGGGAAGACAGGGGGAAGCCCTACGCCCAGTTCAGCGACCAGGGAGAGCTCCTCCGGCCCAAGGGGTTCCGGCGCTGGGTCTTCGTGGGCGCGCCGGTGACGCCGAACGAGCTCAACGGGGGGAAGGCGGCGTTCTCCGAGTTCCACCACGTCTACATCGACCCCGCGGGCTACCGGGAGTACAAGCGCACGGGCGCCTTCCCGGACGGCACGATCCTGGTGAAGGAGCTCTTCGCCGTGGGCGCCCGGGAAGCCTCGAGCGGGAAGGGGTACTTCCCGGGGGACTTCGTGGGGCTCGCGGCCGCGGCAAAGGACTCGGCGCGCTTCCCGAACGAGCCCGGCAACTGGGCCTACTTCAACCTGGGCGACGCCGGCGTCGCCTCGGCGCCGGCCCAGCCCACCGCGGCGTGCAACGCCTGCCACCAGGCCGGGGCGGCCCACGACTGGGTGTTCACCCAGTTCTACCCGGTCCTGAGCACGAAGTCCGCGAAGAAGTAGGAGGCCCGAGGCTCCTCCCACGACGCCCCCGGCACAGACCCGCGCCGTAGGGCCTTGCCCGGAGCCGCTTCTGCGACGTCCCCCTCGCCCCGGCGTCAGTCCTCCTGGCGACGGGGCTCTTTTTCATTCGCGGGCCGGGAGTCGGCGTGAGCGGGACTCGAGCTCGAGAGCCAGGTCACCGTCGGTCCCGTGCACGGCGGTGATCCCCCGGGTGGCCGCGCCGCCGGCTGGCCGTCGTACTGGACGTAGGTCTCCACTACCTGGGCCTCGATGATCGGGCCGGTCACCTCCAGGATCGGCTCGTCCACGAAGAAGGGACGCCCCTCCGGCAGGGCCCAGACCTCCCCCTGGAAGCGCACCCCGGAGAGGAAGTGGAGGAAGTCCGCCGAGAACGTGCCGGTGGAGGCCAGGCAGTCGAGCTCCTCGCCCCCGAAGCGAAACGACTCCAGGTAGTCGAGGACCGCCTCCAGGCCGGCGGCCACGAAGTAACCCCGATCCGCGGGATAGTCCCGAATGAACAGGCTGAACGTGGCGGGGGCGAACATCTGCTCCTCCCAGTACGCCTGGGCCATGGTCAGCTCGTAGAGGTCGGTGAGCAGCGCCAGAGGGGAGCCGGGTTGGGCCATGGCTGCCTCCGTTCGTGTGGGCCGAGCCGGATGCCAGGCGGCGGGCGCGAGCAGCGGGCCGGGGGAGTCGACTTCTCTTCGGTCAGGGCGGCCCTGACCCCCAGGCCCCGTGGATGGCCGCGACCGCTCCGGCCAGCTCCTCCGCGACGTCGAGGGTGTGCACGTAGGGCGAGGCGAGGAACTCCGGGGTCTGGGGGACGCTGTTGGTGATCACCACCCGAGCCAGGGTCCCGGCCCGGTGCAGCGCCTCCAGCCGCTCCTGCGCCTGGGGCAGGCCCAGGCAGTGGGTCACTCCGACGTGGAGTTCCTGGATGCCCTTCCGCTCCACCAGGAGCTGGGCCACCGCCTCCAGGGTGCCGCCGGTGCCCACCGTGTCCAGCACCAGGGTCCCCCCCCGCGCCTGGTCCAGCCGCCCCGGCCGATCGGCCACCGCCCCGGTGATCGCGCCTTCCCGCAGCGCCTGTGAGGAGGCCGGCGACTCACCCTGTCAGTTCAAGGGGCCACGTCGCCGCTCCGTTGCCTTTCCGTGGATGGCCCGATGACGGGCCGCCAGGATTGTCTGGCAGCACGAGGGGCACACTCCGTGGGATACCCCCTCGGGTCGGTCGAAGACCCGCCGGCGGGTCAACTCGATCCCGCACCACGCGCACACGCTGACGAATTCGTAGGCTGGATCGGCCATGACTCCGCCCTCCGCAGGCCTCGGTCCCGAGACACCCCCCTCGTATGCCCCATGGGACTCATACCCACAGTTCAAGCCTACAAATCCCACCCTCTCGTGCAAGTCATCCGGTACCTTTTGAACCGAATGGGTAAGGAATAGGATCGCCCGGTCCAGCGTCTCTCCCTCCTCGCCGGGCCTTGGGTGTCGGGTGCAGACGCAGACCGTCCCGCCCCCCGAACCCGGTCGAAGCGCTCCCGGGGGTCCGGCGCCAGGACGTAGACCACGAGCGCGCGGGGCCCGAAGGCCTGCCGGAGGACGCGCACGTCGGTCGGGGTCCGGATCCCCGTCACGCACGCGCGGCGACCCGGGCCAGGACGCCCATGGACAGGAACCCCACCAGGGGCGGCACGCGGGCCCGCTCCAGGCCGGCCCGCAACCCCTGGGAGGCCACGATGAGCAGTCCTGCCAGGAGGACCAGGAAGGCGAGCTCGGTACCCGGCTGGGTCACGGCGTCATCCTCTCCCCGGCCCCGAGGTCAACGCCTCGAAGCCGGAGATCACGTCGAAGAGCTCCTCGGTGGACGTCTGCTGCCGCAGCGAATGGTGCCGTGCCGTGAGCTCCTCCCGCTTTTCCCGGATGTTCTTTTCCGCCCTCTCCATCGAGGCCAGGCGCGCCGCGTTCTCCGCGGCCAGGGAGGCGGCGAAGGCCCGGAAAAGGGCGACGAAGAGATACTCCCCGATGAGCGCCGAGAACAGGTCCTCCCACGGCGCCCGGTAGGTGGGAAGGCAGTGGGCCGGCCACGTGCCGGCCCCGAGGCGCTCGAGCCACCTTCGGTCGGGGGGCAGGAGATCCAGGCGTTCCTGACGATAGGAAGCGCCCGACGTGGGCGTATTGAAGAACACCACCAGCCCGGCCTCTCCCCGCTCCCGGCGGCGGCGCTCGAACTGCAGCACCACTTCCTGTACGGCGTGGGCGATCGCCTGGGCGGAAGGAGGGAGAGAAAAGAGCCTCTCTGCACCCCCGAAGCGCTCCTCGACGCCCCCGGCGGCCTTGGCCCCGGCCACCCAGAACCGGCTCGACCCGAGCGGCGGCCCCCGCTCCTGCAGGGACCGCGCGGCGTACTCCACGAGGAGGTCGTTGAACTGGCCGGCCATCCCCTGGTCCGAGCCGAAGAGCAGCAGCACCGAATCCCAGGGCTCGGCGACTCGGCCCCCCAGGGGGCGGAAGAGGAGGGCTGCCCGCAGCCCCAACTCCACGGCCCGGTAGTAGTCTTCCAGGGACCGGGCCGCCTCCTCGAACTGCCGGATGCTCACCGCAGCCAGGGACTTCATGGTCCGGACCACCGAGTGGAGGTCCTCGGCGCTCTTCCTCTTCCGGCTCAGCTCTCGAAGGGTATCCATGGCGGATCCGTCCTTCTAACCTTCCCCCTGCCCGGCGACCCCCAGGCGCGCCACCGCCTTTCGGGCGCCCTCCTCCAAGGCCTCCAGGTCTTCCCCGGTCAGCTTCTTCCCCGCCTGGATCCTCGCGGCCAGGTCGGGGAGGTCTTCCAGGGTCCTTCGCACTTCCTTCTCCGCCTCGGGGATCCGATCGTCTTCGATCTCGTCGAAGACCCCGCGGTTCACGGCGTGGAGGACCGCCACCTGATCGGCCGCCGGCAGGGGCGAGAACTGGGCCTGCTTCAGGGTGGCGCGCACCTTCGCCCCCCGTCGAAGGGTCGCTCGGGTGTCCTCGTCCAGGCGGGTGCCGAACCGGCTGAAGGCCTCGAGCTCCTCGAACTGGGAGTAGGACAGGCGCAGATCCCCGGCCACGGCCCGGAACGCCGGGTATTGGGTCTTCCCTCCCACCCGGGACACGGATTTCCCCACGTCCACGGCCGGGAGGATCCCCTTGCGGAACAGCTCCGGAGACAGGTAGAGCTGGCCGTCCGTGATGGAGATGAGGTTGGTGGGGATGTACGCCGAGAGGTTCTGAGCCTCGGTCTCGATGATGGGCAGGGCCGTGAGGGAGCCGCCCCCCAGGCCCTCCCTCAGATGGGTGGCGCGCTCCAGCAGTCGAGAGTGGATGTAGAAGATGTCTCCCGGGAAGGCCTCTCGGCCCGGTGGCCGGCGCAGCAGCAGGGAGAGCTCCCGGTAGGCGCGGGCGTGCTGGGTGAGGTCGTCGAAGACCACCAGCACGTCGCTGCCCTGCTCCATGAAGTACTCGGCCATGGTCGTGGCGGCGTAGGGGGCCACGTACTGGAGCCCCGGCGGCTCGTCGCCTTCCACCACCACGACGGTGGTGTAGTCCAGGGCCCCGTGCTCGCGGAGCTGGGCGATCACCCGCGCGACGCTCGACGAGCGCTGCCCGATCGCGCAATACAAGCAGAGCACGTCCTTGCCCTTCTGGTTGAGGATGGTGTCCACCGCGACGGCGGTCTTCCCCGTCTGGCGATCCCCGAGAATCAGCTCCCGTTGCCCCCGGCCGATGGGGATCAGGGCGTCCACCGCCTTCAGCCCGGTCATCAGGGGAACGGACACGGGTGCCCGATCCATGATGGCCGGGGCCGGCCTCTCTGCGGGCCTCCGCTCCCGGAACCGGATGGGGCCCCGGTCGTCCCGGGGCCGCCCCGTGGGGTCGAGGACCCGACCCACCAGGTTCCTCCCCACCGGAACGTCGAGGACCCGCCCCGTGCGCCGCACCTCGTCCCCCGGCCTCAGGCCCCTCGCCTCTCCCAGGAGCACGGCTCCCACTCAGATCCACGAACCGCCGGATGAAGTCCGACTCCAGCCGGGCCAGGGCCCCCCGCACCTCTCGCTCCTGCTCGTCCATCTGGAGGAAGCGGGTGTGAACGGTGCGGACGAGCTCTTCCAGTGCCCCGGAGGTCGCACTGCGAACCGAGACCAGGACTTCCTCGCCCCGCTTGACCAGCACCCCGCGGTCCACGGCGAGGTAGCGGCCCTGGGCTGCCTCGCCCTCCTCCTCGAAGTACAGGAGCCCGGGCACCAGCGCCGAGACGTAGTCCGCGTGTCGGGGCTTGAGACCGAAGGATCCCTCCGTGCCTTCCGCGACCACGCTGCCCACCTCCCGGTCGAGGACGACCGCGGTGGGGGTGAGCACCTTGAGCCTCACCCGCCTCCTCCGCCCGCACCCCGCCGGGCTTCGCCCACGGCTCCGATCATGTACAGGGCCTTCTCCGGAACCTCGGAAAACTCGTCGCCCAGGATGCGCTCACACCCCTCCAGTGCCTCCTCCAGGCCCACGGCCCGGCCCTCCATCCCGGTGAAGGCCTCGGTGGTGAAGAAGGGCTGGGTCAGGTAGCGTTCCAGCCTGCGGGCCCGCTGCACGGTCTTCCGGTCCTCCCGGGAGAGCTCCTCCATTCCCAGCATGGCGATGATGTCCTTCAGATCCTCGTAGGTGGCCAGGGTGCTGCGGATCGCCTGGGCGGTGCCGTAGTGACGCGCGCCGACCACCCCGGGGTTGAGCATCTTGGAGCTCGACTCCAGGGGGTCCACCGCGGGATACAGCCCCTGGCTCGCCCTCTTCCGGCTGAGCACGATGGAGGCCGAGAGGTGGGAGAAGGTGTGGACCGCGGCAGGGTCGGTGAAGTCGTCGGCAGGCACGTAGACCGCCTGGATGGAGGTGACCGCCCCCTTTCGCGTGTTGGTGATCCGCTCCTGGATCTCGGCCAACTCGGTTCCCAGGGTGGACTGATACCCCAAGCGGGAGGGAAGCATGCCCAGGAGTCCCGAGATCTCCATCCCCGCCTGGATGAACCGGAATATGTTGTCGATCAGCAGGAGCACGTCCTGTCCCTGGTCGTCCCGGAAGTGCTCCGCCATGGTGAGGGCGGCGTGGCCGACGCGGAACCGGGCTCCCGGGGACTCGTTCATCTGGCCGAAGACCATCACCGTGTTCTCCAGGACGCCGGCCTCCTTCATCTCCCGGTAGAGCTCCTCGCCCTCCCGGCACCGCTCCCCGATCCCGCAGAACAGCGACACTCCGCCGTGACGACCCACCATGTTGTGGATGAGCTCGGTGATCAGCACCGTCTTCCCCACGCCGGCGCCCCCGAACAGGCCGGCCTTCCCGCCCCGCTCGAGGGGCACCAGCACGTCCAGCACCTTGATGCCGGTCTGGAAGACCTCCGATCGGGTGGATCGCTCCGTGAGGGGCACCCTCCTTCCGTGCACGGGCCGTCGCTCCGGAGACGAGAGGTCGGGCCCGCGGTCGATGGTCTCGCCGAACACGTTGAACATCCGGCCCAGGACCTCCCGGCCCACCGGCACCTCCAGCGGGGAGCCCGTGTTGCGGATGCGGCCGCCCCGGCCGAGGCCCTGCGTCGGGGTCAGGGCGACCCCCCTCACCCTGCCCTCTCCCAGGTGGAGCGCCGTCTCCACGACGACCTCTCCCTTCTCCCCCGCCAGGAGGAGGTCGTTGACCCGGGGCGAGCCGGAGGGAAAGTGGGCGTCCACCACCCCGCTGCGGACCGAAACCACCGTGCCCCACCTCTCCTGGTCCTCCGCCACCGTCGGTTCCCTCCATCCGCTCGGAACGCGGAGAAAATACCGCAGAGAGCGGGCGGCGCTCATGGGCCTGCCGGGTTCGAGGCTACCCTCACCCGGCGGCCACGCCAGATGCCGGTGTCATTTTGGACCATACGGATCGAAGAATTGCACGGTCGTTTCCGGTTCCGGCCCTGGTATCCCCGGTCCGGAGGAGTACCGTGGGAAGGGCCGACACTCCCGCCGGGCGGGAGACACGTCCACCGGCGGAGCTTCCCATGCCCGTGCACAACCCCGAGATCGCCAAAGCCCTCCAGCAGGTGGCCGACCTGCTGGAGATCGAGGGAGCCAACCCGTTCCGCGTCTGGGCATACCGGAACGCCGCCCGGACCATGGAGGGCCTCTCCCAGGAGGTCTTCGAGCTGCTGGAGCAGGGAAGGTCCCTGACCGGGCTGCCGGGCATCGGCAAGGACCTGGCGGGCAAGATCCGCGAGATCGTGGAGACCGGGACGTTCCCCCAGCTCGAGGAGGCCAAGGCCCGCACGCCGCCCGCTCTGGGGGAGCTCTTGGAGGTTCAGGGCCTGGGACCCAAGCGAGTACGGACCCTGTACCGGGAGCTGGGCGTCACCGGCCGCCAGGGACTGAGAAAGGCGGCGGAGGCGAAGCGGGTCCGCGAGCTCGACGGCTTCGGCCCAAAGACCGAGCAAAGGATCCTGTCGGAGCTGGAGAAGGTCGAGGAGCGGAAGAAACGCACGCGCTTGGACGAAGCCGAGGGCGCGGCCCGCGCCCTGGTCTCGTACCTGGAAACGGCCCGAGGCGTGAAGGAGATCGCCGTGGCCGGGAGCTTCCGGCGCCACTGTCAGACCGTCGGCGACCTCGACATCCTGGTCACCTGCGGGCGGGGCGGGGCGAAGGACGTCATGGAGCGCTTCGTCCGCTACGACGAAGTGGACGAGGTCGTCTCCCGGGGCAAGACGCGCTCGACCGTGACCCTGCGCTCCGGCCTGCAAGTGGACCTGCGGGCGGTGGGCCGGGTGAGCTACGGAGCGGCGCTCCACTACTTCACGGGCTCCAAGGCGCACAACATCGCCGTGCGCAAGCTGGGGCAGAGCAAGGGGCTCAAGGTCAACGAGTACGGGGTGTTCCGGGGCGACGACCGCATCGCCGGCAAGACCGAGGAGGAGGTCTACGGGCAGGTGGGTCTGCCCTACATCGAGCCCGAGCTCCGGGAGGACCGGGGCGAGCTCGACGCGGCCCGGGAAGGGGGGCTCCCGGAGCTCGTGACCCTGGCGGACATCCGGGGCGACCTCCACGCCCACACCGCGGAGACCGACGGGCGCTCCACCCTGGAGGAGATGGCGGAGGCCGCTCGAGAGAAGGGGCACGGGTACCTCGCCATCACCAACCACTCGAAGCGGGTGGCCATGGTCAGGGGGTACGACGCGGACCGGCTGGCCGACGAGATCGACCGGATCGATGAGCTGAACGAGAAACTCGAGGGCTTTCGGGTCCTGAAGTCCATCGAGGTGGACATCCTGAAGGACGGCTCCCTGGACCTCCCCGACGAGATCCTGGCCCGCCTGGACCTGACCGTATGCTCCGTGCACTATGACACGAACCTCTCGCGCGAGCAGCAGACCGAGCGCATTCTGCGGGCCATGGACCATCCCCTCTTCCACATCCTGGCCCACCCCACCGGCCGCCTCCTGGGCCAACGGGACCCCTACGAGGTCGACCTGGAGCGGGTGATCCGGGGCGCCGCCGAGCGGGGCTGCTTCCTGGAGGTGAACGCCCACCCCGAGCGCCTCGACCTGGACGACGTGCACTGTAAGTTGGCCAAGGAGCTGGGGGTGAAGGTAGCGATCTCCACCGATGCCCACTGCCTGGCGGACCTGGACCACATGCGCTTCGGGGTGTGGCAGGCCCGGCGGGGGTGGCTGGAGGCCGGGGACGTGCTCAACACCCGCCCCTGGGAGGAGCTGCGCAAGCTGCTGGAGCGATAGACACGGGCCGTCGCACACGGCTGACCCGGCCGCCCGCTATGAAGAAACTCGGCTGACCTCGACAGCTCCGAGAGAGGCGTAGCCGCGGGGCTTGCCCCGCCAAACCGGCGGGCGAACCCCGCTACGCGGGAACCGCCCGCCCTGCCGTTTCATCCCTCGGGGTAATCGAAGGTCATGGGCAACTCAGACCTGCGAGACCTGCCATGGACCTCGAGAAGAACCCCGACACCAATCTCACGCCCCTGGGCGAGCTCTCCCTGGAGCCCAAGTTCGACGGTCTCTCGGTGGGGGTCGTCTACGGGCAGGGCCGCTTCCGCCGGGGCTTGCGCGACGAGGCCCGGAAGCGGGGCGTGGAGCTCCTCGGCGATTACCGGTTTCGGGAGCTCCTGGGATCATGAGCACGGCCGCCGAAGCTTCCCGCGAACGCTCCCGGGGCGAGGTCCGCGCCCCAGAGCGTCCCTGGTCCCGTGCCGCCGGGGAGACGGCGCAGGGCCTCGGGGTCGATCCTGCGCAGGGCCTGGCGCAGTCCGAGGCCCGGGAACGCCTGCGCCGCTTCGGCCCCAACCGCCTCGAAGAGGCCCCGCGCCGAAGCCTGTGGGCCATCCTTTTCGACCAGTTCCGCAGCCTGATGGTCCTGCTCCTGGCGGCCGCCTCCCTGGTCTCGGTCCTGTTCGGCAACTGGCTGGAGGGCCTGGCCATCGGCGTGGCCCTCCTCATCAATGCGGCCATCGGCTTCGGCACCGAGCTCAAGGCCACCCGCTCCATGGAGGCCCTGCGCGAGTTGGGGAAGACCCGGGCCCGGGTGCGCCGGGGTGGGTCGATCCACGAGGTGGACGACGAAGAGGTGGTGCCCGGCGACCTCGTCCTCCTGGAGGCCGGCGACCTGGTGCCCGCGGATCTGCGGCTGGTGGAGGCCAACAACCTGCAGGTGGACGAGGCCTCCCTCACCGGGGAGTCGGTGCCCCGGCAGAAACAGGTGGAGCCTGTGGCACCGGACGCCCCCCTGGCGGAGCGGGACTGCCTCTGCCACAAGGGCACGGCCCTCACCGCCGGCTCCGGGGCCGGGATCGCCTTCGCCACCGGGATGGAGACCCAGCTGGGCCGGGTGGCGTCCCTGGCCACGGCCGAGGCGGAGCAGGTCACCCCCCTGGAGCGCCGGCTGGAGCAACTGAGCCGCCGGCTCATCGGGGGCACCGCCGGCGTGGCGGTGGTGGTGACCGCCGCGGGCCTGGTGGGCGGCAAGGACTGGCTCCTGATGCTCAAGACCGCCATCGCCATGGCCGTGGCCGCGGTGCCCGAGGGCCTGCCCATCGTGGCCACCATCGCCCTGGCCCGGGGGGTGCGGCGCATGGCGGCCCGCAACGCGCTGATCAACCGTCTCTCGGCCGTGGAGACCCTGGGCGCCACCGACGTGATCTGCACGGACAAGACCGGGACCCTCACAGAGAACCGCATGCGGGTGCGCCGGGTGGACCTGCCCGGCCGGGAGGTGCCCTTCG
>JBFLZB010000109.1 GCA_040756475.1 Thermodesulfobacteriota bacterium | reverse complement strand
GCCGGATGCGCCGGGGCCGCACTCGACGACGACTGCTTTAGGCACGTAGCTCAGTGGGAGAGCACCTGCCCGACACGCAGGGGGTCGGCGGTTCAATCCCGCCCGTGCCTACCATCCTTGTTCGTCCGAGTCGACCGCGAGGGGCATCGCGTGGGCCGCCCACCGATGCCTTTTTTGCTTTGGGCGCGCGGCGTCCCCGCGGTCTGTCTGCCGCGGGGGGTTCCGGATCGGTGAGCGCCGCGTTTCCAGAAGGAGCAGCGATCCCATGTCCATACACGTGACCCTGCCCGACGGCAGCGTCAAAGAGGTGGCGGAGGGAACCTCCGCCTTCGAGATCGCGGCCTCCATCGGCAAGCGACTGGCCCGCGACGCCGTCGCCGCCGAGGTGGACGGCCGCCCGGTGGACCTCACGGCGCCCCTCACCGGGGACTGCACCCTCAAGCTCGTCACGGGCACCACCCCCGAGGGGCTCGACGTGCTGCGCCACTCGGCCGCGCACCTGATGGCCCAGGCGGTGAAGCGGCTCTTTCCCGAGGTCAAGGTCGCCATCGGCCCGGCCACCGAGGACGGCTTCTACTACGATTTCGACACCCCCCGACCCTTTCGCCCGGAGGACCTGGAGGCCATCGAGGCCGAGATGGAGCGCCTGGCCCGGGAAGACATTGCCGTGGCGCGCCAGGTGCTGAGCCGCGAAGAGGCGCTCGCTTTCTTCGAGGCCCAGGGAGAGCGCTACAAGACCGAGCTGATCCGCGACCTCCCCGAAGGCGAGACCCTCTCGGTGTACCGTCAGGGGGAGTTCGCCGACCTGTGCCGGGGCCCCCACGTGCCCTCCACGGGCAAGCTGCGCGCGTTCAAGCTCCTCTCGGTGGCGGGCGCCTACTGGCGCGGCGACGAGAAGAACGCCATGCTCCAGCGCATCTACGGCACGGCGTTCGCGGACCGGGAAGCCCTGGAGCACCGCCTCAAGATGCTCGAAGAGGCCAAGAAGCGCGACCACCGCAAGCTCGGGCGCGAGCTCGAGCTCTTCTCCATCGACGAGGAGGTGGGGCCGGGGCTCGTGATCTGGCACCCCAAGGGGGCGCTCCTGCGCACCATCCTGGAGGACTTCGAGCGCCGGGAGCACCTCAAGCGCGGCTACCAGATCGTGATGGGCCCCCAGCTCCTGAGAAAAGAGCTCTGGGAGCGCTCGGGGCACTACGACAACTACCGCGAGAACATGTACTTCACCGAGGTCGAGGGCCAGTCCTACGGCATCAAGCCCATGAACTGCCTGGCCCACATGTTCATCTACAAGTCGAAGCTCCGCTCCTACCGGGATCTTCCCCTGCGCTTCTTCGAGCTCGGCACCGTGTACCGCCACGAGAAGTCCGGCGTTCTCCACGGGCTGACCCGGGTGCGCGGCTTCACCCAGGACGACGCCCACCTCCTGTGCACTCCCGACCAGCTCCAGGACGAGATCACGGGCATTCTGGAGTTCGTCAAGGACGTGATGGAGAAGTTCGGCTTTACCTACGAGGTGGAGCTCTCCACCCGCCCCGAGAAGTCCATCGGCGACGACGAGGCGTGGGAACGGGCCACCGAAGCCCTGCGCCAGGCCCTGGCCGTGCACGAGATTCCCTACGAGGTCAACGAGGGCGACGGCGCCTTCTATGGCCCCAAGATCGACGTGAAACTCAAGGACGCGCTTGACAGAAGGTGGCAGTGTGCTACAATCCAGGCCGATTTTACCCTGCCAGAGCGCTTCGATCTGACCTACGTGGCGCCGGATGGGGAACGTCGCCGGCCCGTGATGCTCCACCGGGTCATTCTGGGGTCCATCGAGCGATTCATCGGGATCCTGATCGAGCACTTCGCCGGGGCGTTCCCCACGTGGCTTGCTCCCGTGCAGGTCGTCCTCCTGCCGATCACCGATCGCCACATCCCCTACGCCAAGAAGGTGCAGGGGATTTTGCGTTCCCGCGGGCTTCGGGCAGAGCTCGACGACCGCAACGAGAAGCTGGGGTACAAGGTCCGCGAAGCCCAGCTCCAGAAGATTCCCTACATGGCGGTCGTGGGGGACAAGGAAGTGGAGCAGGAGGCCGTCTCGCCGCGGCTGCGTTCGGGTGAGGCCCGGTCCCTGGTACCCCTGGAGGACTTCGTCCGGCAGTTGGAAGAAGAAGCGACGGCCCACCTTCGCTAGGGTCCTGTGAAGCCACCTGGGTTTCACGGGCGCTGAGGGCCGGGATCTCAACCGAGGAGGTGTCTCATCGCCGACCAACCCCGCATCAACCGCATGATCCGCGTCCGAGAAGTGCGCACCATCGGGCCCGAGGGGGACCAGCTGGGCATCCTGCCCATCGAGCGGGCCCTGGCGCTGGCCGAAGAGCAGGAGCTCGACCTCGTGGAGGTGGCTCCCCTTGCCAGCCCGCCGGTGTGCAAGATCATGGATTACGGCCGCTACAAGTACCACATGGCCAAGAAGACGGCCGAGGCCAAGAAGCGGCAGGTGGTCATCCAGATCAAGGAAGTGAAGGTCCGGCCCAAGACCGAGGAGCACGACTTCCAGGTCAAGCTCAAGAAGGTGCGCGAGTTCCTGGAAGAGGGCAACAAGGTCAAAGTCACCGTGATGTTCCGGGGCCGTGAGGTCACGCTTCCCGAAAAAGGCATGGAGCAGCTGCAGAAGATGGTGGAGAACCTCGACGGGATCGCGAAGGTAGAGTCGCCGGCCCGCCGGGAGGGGCGCACCATGTTCCTGATGCTGGCGCCGGTAGTCAAGGCCCCGCCGAAGTAGACCGGAGAGAGAGGAACGAGATGCCCAAGATGAAGACGAAGCGGGCCGCGGCCAAGCGGTTCCAGTTCACGGCCAGCGGCAAGGTCAAGCACCGCAAGGCCTTTCGGAGCCACATCCTCGGCGGCAAGGCCCGCAAGCGCAAGCGGCACCTGCGGGGCCCCGGGTACGTGGACGACACGAACCTGAAGGCGGTCCGGGCGCTCCTGCCCTACGCCTAGTCCGAACCTTTTCCCGACGCTCCGCGCAAATGCCTCGTCCCCGGGCTGCCATGTGCCTGGGGGATGGGCCCGGGCCGCTGTGCCCGGTGCGGGGTGTCCTTTCCTGAGGAGAAAGCCATGGCACGCGTCACCCCGTCGGTTGCTTCGCGGCAGCGCCGCAAGAAGATCCTCAAGCAGGCCAGCGGTTACCAGGGGGGGCGTCACCGCCTCCTGCGCACCGCCACCGAGGCCCTCCACCGCGCGTGGGCCTACGGGTACCGGGACCGCAAGGTCAAGAAGCGCGACTTCCGGCGACTCTGGATCGCCCGGGTCAGCGCTGCGGCCAAGATGAACGGCACTTCGTACAGCCGCCTGATCGACGCCCTGAAGAAGGCCGGGGTCGAGCTCGACCGCAAGGTGCTGGCCGAGATCGCCGTGCGGCACCCCGAGGACTTCTCCCGTCTCGTCGGCCAGGTGTCCGCCCCCCGCTGACCCCAGTGGAAGACCCCGACATGTCCGAGCCGCAGTCGTCCGCCATGGTCCGCCAGCTCCAGGACCTGGAGGGGGAAGCCCTCGCGGGAGTCGCTGCCGCCGCGGATCTGGCTGCCCTGGAGGCGGTCCGGGTGGGTGTCCTGGGCCGCAAGGGCGCTCTCACCGGCTGCCTGCGCGACATGGGGCGCCTGAGCGCCGAGGAGCGCCCCCAGGTCGGCAAGGTGGCCAACCAGGTCAAGGGGCGCATCGAGCAGGCCCTGGAGGCCCGGGAGGCCTCCCTGCGCGCGGGCGAAGCCGGAGCCCGCCTGGCCCGGGAGGCCGTGGACGTGACCCGCTCCGGCCGGGGACCCCACCCGGGGGGCCTCCACCCCGTCACCCTCGTGGTTCGGGAGATCCTCGACATCTTCGTGCGGATGGGTTTTTCCATCGCCGAGGGCCCCGAGGTCGAGACGGAATACTACAACTTCGAGGCGCTCAACATCCCCGCCGACCACCCGGCCCGGGACATGCAAGACACCTTCTACGTGGCCCCCGGCGTGGTGCTGCGCACCCACACCTCGCCCGTGCAGGTGCGCATCATGGAGTCGCGCCAGCCCCCCGTGAAGATCGTGGCGCCCGGGAAGGTGTACCGGTGCGACTCCGACACCACCCACTCCCCCATGTTCCACCAGGTGGAGGGCCTGCTGGTGGAGGCGGGGGTCACCTTCGGCGACCTCAAGGGCACGCTGACCGAGTTCGTGCACCGCTACTACGGGCCGGCCACCGGGGTGCGCTTGCGCCCCAGTTACTTCCCCTTCACCGAGCCCAGCGCCGAGGTGGACATCCAGTGCGTGCTGTGCCGGGGGGCCGGGTGCCGCCTGTGCAAGGGCACGGGCTGGCTCGAAGTGCTGGGCGCGGGCATGGTGGACCCGGCGGTCTACGGCTTCGTGGGGTACGACCCCGAGGGGGTCCAGGGGTTTGCCTTCGGGCTCGGAGTCGAGCGGATCGCCATGCTCAAGTACGGCCTGGACGACATCCGCCTCTTCTACGAGAACGACCTGCGGTTTCTCTCCCACTTCACCTAAGAGCTCCTCCCATGCGCATCAGTCTCAACTGGCTCAAGGCCTACGTGGACGTGGCCCTGCCGCCCGAGGAGCTGGCCCGCCGTCTCACCCTGGCGGGCCTCGAAGTGTCCGGGGTGGAGCGGCTGGGGGAAGGGATCGGCGACGTGGTGGTGGCCCAGATCCTGGAGAAGGGGCCCCACCCCAACGCCGACCGCCTGAGCCTGTGCCGGGTTACCGACGGCACCGACGTCCACCACATCGTCTGCGGCGCCACCAACATGGGAGCCGGCGACAAGGTCGCGCTCGCGCGGGTGGGGGTGAAGCTCCCGGGGGGCGTGGAGATCCGCAAGGCCAAGATCCGGGGCCAGGCGAGCTCCGGCATGCTCTGCTCGGAGCGGGAGCTCGGGCTGGGCGAGGATCACGCGGGCATCCTCATCCTTCCCCCCGAGACCCCCGTGGGGCAACCCGTGGTGGACGCTCTCGGCCTTCCGGACGGCGTGCTCGAGGTGGAGCTCACCCCCAATCGGGGCGACTGCCTCTCGGTGGTAGGGGTGGCGCGGGAGGTGGCTGCCCTGACGGGAGCGCCGCTTCGCGTACCCGAGCCCCGGTTCGCGGAGGCGGGCCCCCCCGTGGAGGACCAGACCTCGGTGGAGATCCGCGACCCGGACCTCTGCCACCGGTACGCCGCGCGGGTCGTGCGGGGGGTGCGCCTTGCCCCCTCTCCCGCGTGGCTTCGCCAGCGGCTGCGGTCCGCCGGGGTGCGGGCCATCAACAACGTGGTGGACGTGACCAACTACGTCCTCCTGGAGCTCGGCCACCCCCTCCACGCCTTTGACCTGCACCGCCTGGCCGGGGAGCGCATCGTCGTGCAGCGCGCCCGGCCCGGCCAGCGGTTCGTCACGCTCGACGGCCAGGAGCGCGTCCTCGACGGCGAGAGCCTCGTCATCTGCGACGCCGAACAGCCGGTGGCTTTGGCCGGGATCATGGGGGGGCTCAACTCCGAGGTCCAAGACGACACGGTCGACCTCCTTTTGGAGAGCGCCTACTTCCTGCCCACCAACATCCGCGCCACCTCCAAGAAGCTGGGGCTTCGCACCGAAGCCTCCTACCGCTTCGAGCGGGGAACCGACGTCGAGGGCCTGCGCCGCGCCCTGGATCGTGCGGCCGAGCTCATCGTGGAGCTCGCGGGGGGCGCCGTGGCCCGGGGCGTGTGGGATGCCTACCCGACGCGCCACGAGCGCCGGCGCGTGCCCTTGCGGTTCTCCAAGGTGGACGGGGTGCTGGGCGTCGCGGTTGCGCCCGACGAGGTCGCCGGCCGGCTGGAGTCCCTGGGCCTCGCGGTGGTCCGCCGGGACGAGGCGGGGCTGGAAGCCGAGGTGCCGCCCCACCGGGTCGACCTGGAGCGCGAGATCGACCTCATCGAGGAAGTGGCGCGACTCCGGGGCTACGACACCATCCCCGCCACCCTGCCCACGGTGCCCATGACCTGCGACCCGGCCCCGGCCCGGGTCGGACTGGCCGACCGCACCCGCGACGCCCTGGCGTCCCTGGGCCTTTGGGAGGCCATTACCCTGAGCTTCGTCGATCCCGAGGAGGACGCCCGCCTCGGCGTGCCCGAGGACTCGCCCCTGCGGCGCAAGGTGGCGCTGGCCAACCCCTTGAGCCGCGAGACGGCGGTGCTGCGCACCTGCCTCCTGCCCGGGCTCCTTCGGACCGCGGGCCTCAACGCGCGGCGGCAGAACCGGGACGTGCGCCTCTTCGAGGTGGGACGCACCTATCACCCCCACGCCGGGGAACGGGAGCCCCTGCCCCGGGAGATCCTCCGGGCCGGCGGGGTACTTACCGGTCGACGGTGGCCCCTTGCCTGGTGGGCCGGGGCCGAGGCCGTGGATTTCTTCGACGTGAAGGGCCTCGTGGAGGAGCTCCTGCGGCGCCTCGGGGTTCCCGCGCCCCGGTTCGAACCCGCCCCGAATCTCCCCTGGCTCCACCCGGGCCGGGCGGCCCAGGTCCTGGCCGGGAAGGGGGGAGAAGTGCTCGGCTGGGTCGGAGAGATTCATCCCGACCGGCGGGAAGCCTATGAGCTGCCCGCGCCCACGCTTGCCTTCGAGCTCGATCTCGAGGCGGTCGCGCGGGCGTCGGGGCAGCCGGGGCACTTCCCCGGAGTCGAGCGCTTCCCGGTGGTGGAGCGCGACCTGGCCCTCGTGATGGACCGCGATACCCCCGCCCAGGCCGTGCTGGATGCCGTGGCGTCGGTGGACGCTCCCCTGGTGCGCAGAGCCTGCCTCTTCGACGTCTTCGAAGGCGGCCGCCTGCCCCCGGGAAAGGTGAGCCTGGCGGTGCGGCTCGTCTACCGCTCCGACGAGCGCACCCTCACCGAGGAAGAGGTGGCCGCGGTGGAGGGCGTCATCCTGCGGCGCCTGGAAGAACGGGTGGGAGCCCGGCTCCGGGACACCTGACATCGAACGGCCGGGTGGCAGCCGCGATGGCGCCGCCCCCCGCAGCAAGGAAAGGACACCGTCCATGACCAAGTCCGACATCGTGGAGGCCATCCACCAGCGCGTGGGCTTCAGCAAGAAGCGCTCGTCCGAGGTGGTGGCCCTGGTCCTCGATCTGATCAAAGAGGCCCTGGAGGACGGGGAAAAGGTCAAGATCAGCGGGTTCGGCAACTTCGAGCTCCGCCGCAAGGATCCCCGCAAGGGCCGAAATCCCCAGACCGGCGAAGAGATCGTCATCACCGAGCGCCAGGTGCTCACCTTCAAGCCGAGCCAGGTGCTCAAGGACCGGCTCAACGGGCGCTAGCTCGCTTTGCCCCGCGCCAGGGGCGAGCCCCACGTAGGGGGCGAGTCACGATTCTCCAGGACAGGAGAATCGGACGTGCCGAAGGCACGCCCGGGAGGGCGAGCCCCACGTAGGGGGCGAGTCACCTCGATGGTCTGAGGCGCAGCCTGGCCAGAACAAGGGCGTTGCCTTTTCCCAGGCGGGTTGCTAAGATCCCACCACTTTCCGGGCAAGGAGGGCGACGGTTGGGCGCAGAGCCCTTCCCCCAGAAGCTCTACTACCGCATCGGCGAAGTGGCGGACATCGCGGGGGTCAAGCCCCACGTGTTGCGGTACTGGGAGACGGAGTTCGGCTTCCTTTCCCCGGCCAAGAACGAAGGAAACCAGCGGTTCTATACCCAGCGGGACCTCCAGAAGGTCCTGACCATCAAGAAGCTCCTCTACCAGGACCGCTTCACCATTGCCGGTGCGAAGCGGCGGTTCCGGGAGGAGTGGAAGCACCCCCGGGAGGAAGGCAGGCAGGAGGATCGGGCCGGCGCGCTCCGCGCGGTGCGCCGGGAGCTCCAAGACATTCTCCGCCTGCTGGAACCGGGATGATCGAGATCACGTCGGGACGTGGCGCAGCCTGGTAGCGCACCTGAATGGGGTTCAGGGGGTCAGGAGTTCGAATCTCCTCGTCCCGACCATCTACACCAAGGGCTTACGAGGCTTGCCTCGTAAGCCCTTTTTCGATGGGAGCTCGCGGCGAGTTCCTGCGCTCGCAGATGTAGCGCGGCGGGGCGAGGCTCGCGGCACGGCTGCGCCATCCACGCGGGCCCTCGCGGCCTGTAGCGCAAGGGAGGGGACCCGCACCCATGTGGGCGACTGCCGGCATGCTCCTGGGGGGCCTGGGCCTCTTCCTCCTGGCCATCGCCCTCATTACCGAAGGCCTCAAGGTGGCGGCGGGGAGCGCGCTGCGCGACCTCCTGGCCCGATCCACCCGCACGCCCATGCGGGGGGTCGCCTTTGGCGCCCTGGTCACCGGGCTCGTCCAGTCCTCCAGCGCGGTGACCGTGGCCGCGATCGGCTTCGTCAACGCGGGATTCCTCGAGCTCTACCAGGCCGTCAGCATCGTCTACGGCGCCGCGGTGGGCACCACCGTGACCGGGTGGCTGGTGGCCTCCGTGGGGTCGCCCTTCAAGGTAGGCTCCATCGCCTACCCCCTCATCGGGGTGGGGATGCTGGTGCGCCTGCTCGGCCCCTCGCGGCGGGCGGGTGCAGCCGGCGAGGCCCTGGCCGGGTTCGGTCTGTTCTTCGTCGGTGTCGGGGTGCTGCGGGAGGCGTTTTCGGGCGCCGCCCCGCTCCTGGACATGGCGGAGCTCTCGCCCCGGAATCCCCTGGGCCTCCTGGCCTTCCTCGGGGTCGGCTTCCTGATGGCCCTCTTTACCCAATCCTCGAGTGCCGCCGTGGCGCTCACCCTGACGGCCGCCGCCGGGGGGGTGGTCGACGTGGCGGGCGGGGGCGCCATGGTGGTGGGGGCGACCGTGGCCACCACCTCGACCTCGGCCCTGGTCTCCATCGGAGCCTCCCCCAACGGACGCCGGGTGGCCCTGGCCCATCTGATCATCAACGCCGCCAATGCCGGGGTGGGCCTCCTATTGCTGCCCCTCTATGCCCGGACACTGGCCTCGGGGGCGTCGGCCCTGGAGTGGGCGGTGGCGCCGGGGCTGGCCATCGCGGCGTTCCACACCCTGTTCACCGTGCTCGGCGTTGCGGTGCAGTGGCCCTTCACGGGGCGGCTGGCGGACTTTCTGTCCCGCCGCTTCGTCTCGGCGGCCGAGCAGACCGGGCGGCCCCGGTACCTGGACCGGGAGGTCATGACGGCTCCGGTGTTTGCCCTGGACGCTTTCGTCCTGGAGTTGGACCGGATGGCGGAGCTCTCCCGTGAGTACGCCCGCTCGGCCATCGCCTTCGAAAGGGAGACCCCCCGGGCGCTGGGTGAGCGCCACGAGGCGTTGACCCGGCTGGTCGCTTCCGTGGAGCGCGCCGTGGGTCGGCTGGAGGCGGAGCGGGTGACCCTGCCTGTGGCCCGGCACCTGCCCCTGGTGCTGCGCATCGCCAACTATATCGAGGAGATGGCGGCGCTGGCGCGGGACGCCGCGGAGAACAGCGAGGCCGTGGAGGCCCTCTCGCGGATGGATACGCCGCTTCGCGGCAGCCTGGTTGCCTACCGGGAAGCCGTGCTGGCCTTCCTCTCCCGGTGCGACCCCCATCGCCCCGACTTCTCGGGAGAGGTTCTCGAGGGGGAGTACGCCGCTCTGCGCGAGTCTTGGCGAGGCCTGAAGACGGCGCTCCTCGAGGCGGGCGTGCGCCGGCAGATTCCGGTGCTCCACCTCAATCCGGCCTTCGAAGAGCTTCGCAGCATGCTGCGCATCGCCGAGCGTTCGACCCGGGTTGCGATCCGGATGGCGGAGCTGAGCCAGGTGGTCCGCTCGGCCGAGGGCGCCGGCGCTCCGGCCGCGCAGGGGCCGGCCGCGCCGGTGGGCGCGCCCGAAGGGGCCGAGACCGGCGACCGCCCATCGCGGTAGTCCCCTTCGGGCGCGGCGGCCCGCCGGTTCCGCGATCCCCGGACGGCGCCGAGGTGCCGGAAGCGGCCTTTACAGCGGCGCCCGTCTGGGGTAGGAAAGGCCCTCCTTCGCACCGAACCGCAGCACCCACCCAGGCTGGCGGCCCGCGCCAGATTCCGGAGGATGCCCCTTGAAGCCCCTGAGCGCGAAACTCACCTCCCTGGTGGCCGGGGCCTTCGAGGCCGCCGGCGTCGACCCCTCCTACGGCGAGGTCGTGGTCTCGGCCCGTCCCGACCTGGGCCAGTTCCAGTGCAACGGGGCGCTTCCAGCCGCAAAGGCGGCCCGAGCCAACCCTCGGCAGCTTGCCGAGAAGGTGGTGCAGCACCTGGATCTGCCCCAGGTCTTTCGCGACGTCTCCCTGGCCGGGCCGGGCTTCCTCAACCTCACCCTCACCGACGCCTACCTGGCGGCCCACGCGGGCGAGATGGAGGCCGATCCGCGGCTCGGGTGCGCCGCCGTGCTCCAGGCCCGCCGGATCGTCCTCGACTACGGGGGCCCCAACATCGCCAAGCCCATGCACGTGGGGCACCTGCGGGCCGCCATCATCGGCGAGAGCCTCAAGCGCGTGGCCCGCTTCCTCGGCCACGATGTGGTGGGCGACGTGCACCTGGGGGACTGGGGCCTCCAGATGGGGATGGTGATCGCCGAGCTCGCCCGTCGCCAGCCGGATCTCCCCTACTTCGAGCCCGAGTCCTGCGGACCCTTCCCCCCCGAGCCCCCGGTCACGTCCGGCGAGCTCGAAGAGCTCTACCCCACCGCGAGCCAACGGGCCAAGGACGACCCCGGCTTCGCCGAGAGGGCGCGCCAGGCGACCTTCGAGCTCCAGCAGGGGCGTCCGGGCTACCGCGCCCTGTGGCGGCACCTGGTGGACGTGTCGGTGGCCGAGCTCCAGGCCGACTACGGGCGGCTTGGGGTGGATTTCGACCTCTGGCTCGGGGAGAGCGACGCCCAGGCTCGCATCCCGAATCTGGTGGAGCGCCTGCGCGGGGAGGGCCACGCCCGGGAGAGCGAGGGAGCGCTGGTGGTCGACGTGGCGGAGCCCGGTGACGCCAAGGAGATCCCTCCGCTGCTCCTCCTCAAGTCCGACGGCGCCGCCCTCTACGGCACCACCGACCTCGCTACGCTGGACCAGCGAGTGCAGGAGCTCGGCGCCGAGCTCGTGCTCTACGTGGTGGACAAGCGCCAGGCCGACCACTTCGTGCAGGTCTTCCGCGCCGCGCGCAAGGCCGGGATCGTCCCCGCCGGGTTGGGCCTGGAGCACATCGGCTTCGGCACCATGAACGGGCCCGACGGCCGGCCCTTCAAGACGCGGGCGGGGGGGGTCATGAAGCTCCGGGATCTCCTGGACCTGGTGACCGACAAGGCCCGGGAGCGCATCCGGGAGGCCGGGGTCGCCCGGGACTACCCCCCGGACGAGGTGGAGCGGATCGCCCACCGGGTGGGGGTGGCCACCCTGAAGTACGCCGACCTCTCCAACCATCGGGCCAAGGACTACGTGTTCGACCTGGAGCGCTTCTCGGCCTTCGAGGGGCGCACCGGCCCCTACCTGCTCTACACCGCGGTGCGCAGCCGGTCGATCCTCCGGAAGGCCGCCGAGGCCGGGCTCGCCCCCGGCGCGCTGCTGCCCCCGGGGGGCGACGCCGAGCGGGGCGTGATGCTCGTGGCGGCGCGGCTGCCCGACGTTGTGGCCGCCGCCTTCGAACACCGGGCCCCCAACATCCTGTGCGAGTATGCCTACGAGCTGGCCACGGCCTTTACCCGCTTCTACCAGGAGCACCACATCCTGAGCGAGGGCGACGCGGCTCGGCAGGCCTCGTGGCTGGGCCTGTGCGACCTGTCGGTGCGCATCCTCCTCCAGGTGCTGGATCTGCTGGGAATCGGCGTGCCCGAGCGCATGTAGGTTTCCGGATCGCGCTGCCCGGTGCACGCCCGCGGCCGCCATGAGAAAGATCTCATGGCGCTCTCAGGCAGCTCTCATCTGGGGGCCTTAGCTTACCGCTTGGATTGTGCGAGGGCAGCTTCCGCTGCAAGGAGGTTCGACCATGAAGACGAAGATGCTCTTTTCCCTGTTGGCCGGCGTGCTGGCCCTGGGGCTGACCGCCACGGCCCCCGGGGCGGCGCCCGCTCCCGAATCCTTTGCACCCCTGGCCGAGCGGCTGGGTCCCAGCGTGGTGAACATCTCCACTTCGGGCACGGTGCGCCAGGCCTCTCCGTTTCGTGCCCCGCCGCGGGGGGGCCGCGATCCCTTCCGGGAGTTTTTTGGCGAAGAGTTCTTCCGGCGGTTCTTCGGGGAGGAAGCCCCCCGGGAGTTCCGCTCCCAGAGCCTGGGCTCCGGGTTCATCCTGGACGCGGAGGGCTACGTCATCACCAACCACCACGTGATCCGCAATGCCGACGAGATCGTGGTCAAGCTCTCCGACGACGTGGAATTCGCCGCCACCGTGGTGGGCACCGACCCCAAGACGGACCTGGCGCTCATCAAGATCGACCCCAAGGGCGCCCAGCTCCACCCGGCGGAGCTGGGGGACTCGGACGCCATTCGGGTGGGCGACTGGGTCATGGCCATCGGCAACCCCTTCGGCTACGGCCACACCGTCACGGCGGGCATCGTGAGCGCCAAGGGGCGGGTGATCGGCGCCGGCTCCTACGACAACTTCCTCCAGACCGATGCCGCCATCAACCCGGGCAACTCCGGCGGTCCCCTCTTCGACGCCAAGGGCAGGGTGGTGGGCATCAACACGGCCATCGTGGCGGGGGGCACGGGCATCGGCTTTGCGATTCCCGTGAACATGGCCCGGGAGGTCGTTACCCAGCTCAAGGACTCGGGCAAGGTGACCCGGGGCTGGCTGGGGGTGATGATCCAGCAGCTCACCCCCGAGCTTGCGAAGCAGTTCGGCCTGGACGAGCCCCGGGGCGCCCTGGTGGGCGGGGTCACGGCGGGCGGGCCCGCAGAGAAGGCGGGGCTCCTGCGCGGCGACGTGATCCTGGAGTTCGACGGGGCGGCGGTGGGCCGGATGAACGAGCTCCCCCGCCTGGTGGCCCAGCGGGCGCCGGGCTCGGAAGTCCAGGTGGTGGTGCTGCGCAAGGGCGAGCGCAAGACCTTCACGGTCACCCTGGGCGAGCTGAAGGATGAGACGGTGGCCGAGGCCGAACCGGCCGCGGAGCAGGGCCTGGGGCTCACCGTGCAGGAGATTACCCCCGAGCTCAAGGCCCACCTGGAGGTGGACGTGGACCGGGGGCTCATAGTCGCGGCGGTGGAGCCCGGGGGACCCGCCGCGGGCGCGGGCCTGCGCCGGGGCGACGTAATCCTGGAGGTCAACCAGAAGGAAGTGGCCGACCTGGCGGCCTACCGAACCGCCCTCCAAGACACCAAGAGCAAGGAGAGCGTGCTCTTCCTCGTCAAGAGGGGCCAGGGAACCCTCTACGTGGTGGTCCCCGTCAAGAAGTGACGTGCTCCCCGGAGGACGCGTCGAGAGGGGGCCCGCACGGGCCCCCTCTCTCATTGGGTGCGCCGGTTTGGCCTGGGCGGGGCGCCGCAGACGGGACCGATTTCTGCCCGAGGCGCCCTCACCGTTGTCCTTCCCGCTCCTCGCCAGCCAGGGCTTTCAGCCGCTCTTGGACCCAAACGGCTGCCTCGCCCGGCAGGCCCGCGGCGAGCGCCGCGCGGTAGGCCTCGGCCGCTCCCCGGGCGTCGCCGGCCTGGTCGCGCAGGGTGCCCAGGCGGGCCAGGGCCGGGGCCCGGTCGGGGCCCTCCCGGGACGCCAGGGTCTCGAAGGCGGTTTGTGCCTCGCCAGTGCGTCCCAGGCGGTACAGGGCCTCGGCTTCCCGGTAGGTTGGGGCACCCGGAGGGCCCGCCCGGCTCCAGCGCAGTACCTCTTCCCACTGCCCCTGCCCGAAGGCGCGCGCGGCGAGCTCGGCTGCGGCCCAGGCCCCCCGGGGGTCGCCGGGGCCGTGGGCGGCCAGGGCTTCCAGTGCCTGCGCGTACCCGGTCTCGTCCCCGGCGGCCTGGAGCGCCAGGGCCCGACGGTGGAGAAGCTCGGCCGGGGACGTTCCCGGGGGTAAGCGCTCGGCGAGGTGCCCGGCGAGGGCGGCTACGCGGGGATGGTCCCCCGCCGCCTCGGCCGCCGCCAGGGCCGTGAGGTGGGCTTCCGACCCCGGGTCCTCGGCCCCCAGGAGGGGCTCCAGGCGGGCCAAGGCCTCGGCCGGGCGGTTCGCGTCCAGGAGGGCCCGGGCGGCCAGGAGCCGGGCATCGCGGAAGGGGGCCGTTGCGGCGGGCACGGCGTCCCAGTGGACCAGGGCTTCGTCCGGCGTGGGCGCGGCACCCGCCAGGGCGAAGCGTACCCTGGCGCGGTCTTCGGGGGGTAAGGCCGTCTCGCTGCCCAGGAGGGCCCGGGCGTGGCCGGCGGCGCGGGCGCCGTCCCCGGTGGCCAGGGCGAGCCCCAGGGCCGCCCGGCGAAGCTCGAGCACCCGAGGCGCGACGGCAGGGTCCGTAGCAAACCCCAGGGCCGCCTCCAGGTGCTCCAGGGCGCGTGCCCGGTCCGCTCCGGGGGCCTTCTGGGCAAGGTCCGCGAGGAGGAGGTGGGCCGTTGCGGCATGGGGACCTTTGGGGGACGCGAGCAGATACGCCTGGAGCGCCCTTCGGGCTTCGGCTCGCCCATCGGGGCCGTCGCCGACCCGGGCCAGGGCCGCCCCCTCTTCGTAGCGGGCCCGCTGGCGCAGCGCCCCGTCCCGGGCGCGGCCGGCGAGGAAGGCCCAGAACGGGGCCTCCGAGGCCGGGTCGCCGCTGCCGCGGGCCGCCGCGATCCCCGCCAGGGCCAGGGCTTCCGCCGCCGGCGCATCGGCCGCCACCCCCGGCTCGGCCAGGGCCCGGCGGGCCGCCTCCCGAGCCGCCGCCGGGTCGTCCCCCGCGCGGGCCTCCACGAGCCCGAGCCAGGCGGAAGGGCGCCGGGGATCGGAAGCGGCCGTCTCCAGGAACCGGGCGAAGCGGCCGGCGGCGACCGCGGCCTTTCCGAGCCGCCGGGCGAGATCCCCGGCGAGGTAGAGGGCGTCGGCCCGGTGGTCCCCCCCCTCCTGCCCCAGGTAGGCCTCCAGGTGCCCTAGGGCCTCGGCGAGCTTTGCCTCCCGGGCCGCAACCCACCCGAGCCAGTAGGGCGCCTCCCGGGCTCCGGGGCCGCCCGCCGCGGCGAGCTCCCCCAGGGCCTGGCGCGCCCCGGGCCAGTCCTCCCGCAGGAGCTCCGCCTGGGCCAGCACCGCCAGCACCTCGGCCCGGCGGGGATCGCCCGGGGCGGCCGTCAGGAACGCCCGAAGCTCCTTGGCCGCCAGGTCGTGGAACCCGTCCTCGAACGCCTTGAGCCCCACCACGAGTCGGTCCTGGCCCGGCGACCGGGGAGGCGGCTTCTGGGCCCAGAGGGTACCGGGCGCCCACAGCAGCAGCAGGGCAGCCAGCGCGGCCGCGGCCGTTCTGCCGTGACCCGTCGGACAGGTCAGACAGGGCCGACC
>JBFLZB010000108.1 GCA_040756475.1 Thermodesulfobacteriota bacterium | reverse complement strand
TCCCCCCCCTGCCGAAGGGTGGGGTTTTACCCCCCCCCGTTTACGGCGCCCCATCCATGGGGCGCGCGCAAGCTGCCCTTTCGGCAGCCTGCTAGTGTGCCCCGTTGCCGCCCTTCTTTGCGTGGTCGAAGAGCCTGCGCACTTCCTTCTTTCCCTCGACCCTGGGGCCGAGGAGGGGCAGCCGGCCCTTGGCGAACATCGACAAGCCGATGCCCACGTCGGAGAAGAGGTCGCCGCTCTTGAGCTTGTAGGCGCACACCATGAGGGCCTCGTGGATGCGGCCGCCCTTCTCGATGCTGTCGAGGAACGCCTCGTGGAACGCCACCACCCTCTTCTCCGCCACCCGCACGCCGCTCTCCAGGGCCATCTGCCGCAGCACGTCGAACATACGGGCGATGTCCACCTCGTTGGGGCAGCGCATGGTGCACGTCTCGCACGACACGCAAAGCCAGATGGCCGAGCTCTCCAGCACCTCGCGGCGCTTGCCCTGCTGCACCATCCGCACCACGCCGTTGGGCTTGTAGTCCATCGCCACGGCCATGGGGCACCCCGCGGTGCACTTGCGGCAGTGGAAGCACCTCTGGAGGGGCGCCCCCTTGACCTGGGCGTTCACGTCTTCGAGGAAAGTCGCCATTTCATGCCTCGTCGCAAGCCCGGCAGGGGGCTAGATCCTGATGATTCACCGCCAAGACCCGCAGATCGCCTACGGGCTGTAGATGAACTCCTCGGGGTCGTCTTCCTTGGCCTCGGCCAGCACTGCCGGCTCGTCGGGGGAGAGGCCGGCGCGGCGGCCGAACAGGTCGAGCACGTCCTTGTCGAGCTTCTTCAAGTACCGGCGCAGGTCCACCCCCATGGGGCACACGGCCGAGCAGGTGCCGCAGTCCACGCACCGGCCGGCCATGTGGTACAGGCGCATGAACTGGAACACCTGCACGTCGGACCCCGACTGGCCGATGCCCACCCACTGGGGCTGGCTCTGCTCGGCAAAGCACACCCGGCAGTAGCACGAGGGGCAGGCGTTGCGGCAGGCGTTGCACCGCATGCACTTGGCCATCTCGGCGGCAAACCCCTGCCAGCGCTCGTCGGCCGAGAGCTTCTGGACGGCCTCGACGGGGGCGAACTCCCGTCCGGCGTCGTGGGACGGGGCCGGCTCACCCAGCATCACGTCGGAGAAGACCGGGTTGTTGAAGGCGCAGGAGGCGCAGCTCTCGGCCAAGAGGTCGGCGGTGGCCAGCTCCCGAATGCCCGCCGCGGTCTCCACCTTGACGGTCCCGTTTCCGAAGGCGCCGCCCGCGAGCTCCTCGGCGCCGGCCGCCGCGAGGAGCTTTCGCCGGTCCACCGCGCCGGTACACGGCACGCCCAGCACCACCACCTCGTCGCGCTCGTACTGGCGCTCGTTGAGGTGGATCGCAAGCGACCGGGTGGTGCACCCCGGGGCCACCACGGCCACGACCTTCCTCTTCCGGTCCTGGGGCTTGAGCCGCTTCTGGCTCTCCCGGTGGGCCATCACCTGGTCGTGGACGTACTTGGCCAGGTTCTGGCCGCAGGCGGGGTTCCATACCAGGCGCTGGGCGTCCTCGGGGGTGGTGATGAACACCGGCGCCGCCGTCAGGGGCAGGGTGCCCTCTTCGAAGCCCACCACCACCTGGGCTCGCCCTTCGGCCAGAACCCGGGCCGCCTCTTCTCGCATCGTCGCTTGGATCGTTTCCACGTCTCGAACCTCTCGGATCCTCGTCCCCGGAGGGGGAAGGGATCAGACGACAGCGGTCACCGGCTCCCCCACCTGTTTCACCAGCCGGGTGCCGGGGCCGAGTTTCTTCACCTTGTCGGTCACGCCCCTGATGACCTGGGCGAACCGGTCCCCCTCGGAGGCCGACACCCAGGTGAACGTGGTCCGGTCGGCCTCGACCCCCACGTACTCGAGGAAGCTCTTGAGCAGGGCGAACTTGCGCCGGGCCGAGAGGTTCCCGGTGAGGTAGTGGCACTCCCCCGGGTGGCACCCCGAGATCAGCACCCCGTCGGCCCCCTCCTGGAGGGCCTTGACCACATAGAAGGGGTTGATCCGTCCGGTGCAGGGCACCCGGACGATCCGCACGTTGGGCGGGTACTGGATGCGGCTGATCCCCGCGAGGTCTGCCCCCGCATACGTGCACCAGGTGCAGACGATCGCCAGGATCTTGGGCTCCCAGGCTTCGGTCGCTACGGCTGCTTCGGCCATTCCGGCGTTCCTCGATGGTGGTTGTTCGCGGCCAGGGCCGCTCCTACGCCCCCCTAAGAAAAAACAAGTACGGGACAGGATAACAGGATGAACAGGATTAGAACTTCCTTGCAACCGGCAAAGGCTTCGAACAACCAAAAACCCATCCTGTCCATCCTGTTATCCTGTCAAAATGTCCTTCCCTTTACATCGCCCCAATCTGGGCGAGGATCTCTTCATTGTTGAAGCCGTTCAAGTCCGCGGCGTTCATGCGGCAGGACGAGGTGCACACGCCGCAGCCCTTGCAGAGCACGGTATTGACCACGGCGGCGCCCTCCACGGGGTCGACCGCGATGGCGCTGTAGGGGCAGTTGATCTCGCACAGCCCGCAGGCCATGCAGCGCTCCTTGATGACGTAGGCGGTCTTGCCCTCGCCCTCCACGAAGGGCAGGGTCAGGACCGTGGCCGCCCGGGAAACCGCGGCGTTGGCCTGGGTGACGCTCTCGTCGCTCATCTTGGGCGAGTGGGCCAGCCCGCACACGAACACGCCGTCGGTGGCGAAGTCCACGGGCCGCAGCTTCACGTGGGCCTCCAGGAAGAAGCCGTCCTGGTTCGTGGGCACCTTGAGCATCTTGCCGATGTCGGCGTTCTGGGGGTTGGGGGCCGTGCCCACGCTCAGGACCACCAGGTCGGCCGGCAGGTGCACGGGCTGGTTCAGGACCGGGTCGAAGGCCCGCACCGCCACCCCCTGGCCGTCCCGGGCGAACACCTCGGGCCGGCGCTCCTCGTCGTAGCGCACGAACTGGATGCCCAGCTCCCGGGCCTCGCGGTAGAAGTCTTCCTTGAGGCCATAGGTGCGCACGTCGCGGTAGAGGATGGTGATCTCCCGGGAGGGGTCGGCTTTCTTGAGCCGGAGCGCGTTCTTGATGGCCTCGCTGCAGCAGTACCGGCTGCAGTAGGGGTGCTCGGCGGTGCGGGAGCCCACGCACTGGATCATCACCACCCGCTTCATGTCTTCGAGCCGCGGGTCGTCCCCCGCGATGGCGCCCTCGAGCTCCCGCTGGGTCACCACCCGCTGGGACTGCCCGTACAGGTACTCCGCGGTCTCCATCTCCTGGCCGCCGGTGGCTACGATCACCACGCCGTGGGCGAACTCCCGGTCGCCGTCGGGGGTGGCCACGGTGGTCTTGTAGTTTCCGACGAAGCCGTCGATCGTGGCGGCCCGGGACCCGGTGTAGACGGTGATCCGGGAGCTCGCGGCCACCTTGTCCAGGAGCTTTTGCAGGTGCTTCTGGGTGTCGAAGCCCTCCAGGGTGTAGTGGAGGTGGCGGTAGTTGCCGCCGAGCTCCGGCTCCCTCTCCACGATGCACGCGTCGAAGCCCTGGTCGGCGAGCGTCAGGGCCGCGGTGATGCCCGCGAGCCCCCCGCCCAGGATGAGGGCCGCCGGGGTTACGGGGAGCTGGCCGGGCTTCAGGGGCTTGAGGAACGCCGACTTGGCCACGGCCATCCGGACGAGATCCTTGGCCTTCTCGGTGGCGGCCTCGGGCTCGTGCATGTGGACCCAGGACCCCTGGTCCCGGATGTTGGCCATCTCGAAGAGGTAGGGGTTCAAGCCCGCCTTTTCTAGATTTTCCTGGAAGAGGCCCTCGTGGGTCCGGGGCGAGCACGAGGCCACCACCACCCGGGTGAGGTCGTGCTCGTGGATGGCCTCGGCCATCTTGACCGCCGAGTCCTGGGAGCAGGTGAAGAGGTTGTCGGTCACGTAGGCCACGTTGGGCAGGCCCTTGGCGTACTCGGCCACCCCGGGCACGTCCACCACGCCGCCGATGTTGATGCCGCAGTGGCACACGAACACCCCGACCCGGGGGCCGGTGCCCCGCAGGTCCTTTTCCGCCGGAAGCTCCTCCTCGGCCACGAGGGTCCCCCGCTGGCTGGCCAGGAGGCCCTGGGCGCAGGCGGCGGCGCCGCTCGCCTCCATGACCGTCTCGGGGATGTCCTTGGGGCCACCGAAGGCGCCGCACACGTACACCCCGGAGCGGGAGGTCTCCACCGGGTTTTCCAGCGACGTCTTGCAGAAGCCCTGCTCCGTGAGCTCGATCCCCAGGGCCCGGGCCAGGGGGGCCGCCTCCTTCGGGGGCGTGAGGCCCACCGAGAGGACCACCATCTCGAACTCCTCCTCCACCGCGGTGCCGTCCTCCTGGACGTAGGTGAGGAGCAGGTTCTTCGACTTCTGGAGCTCCTTGAGGGTCGAGGGGATCGACCGGACGTAGCGGATGCCGTACTCCTTCTTCGCCCGCTCCACGAACCGGTCGAAGTCCTTGCCGTGGGCCCGGATGTCCATGAAGAAGATCGTGGGCTCCAGCCCCTTGGCGTGCTCCTTGCCGATGATCGCCTCCTTGGTGGCGTACATGCAGCACACCGAGGAGCACCAGCCGTTGCCGCACCGCACGTCGCGGGAGCCCACGCACTGGATGAAGGCGACCTTCTTGGGCTCGGCGCCGTCCGAGATGCGCTGGACGTGGCCGAAGAAGGGGCCCGACGCCGAGAGGATCCGCTCGAACTGGAGACTGGTGACCACGTTGGGGTACACCCCGTACCCGTACTCGCCCAGCGCCGCAGCGTCGAAGGGCTCGAAGCCCGGGGCCGCGATCACGGCGCCCACCTCGAGCTCCCGCACCCGGGCCGCGTCGTCGTGGGCCACGGCCTTGGCCACGCAGGCCTCTACGCACTGGTAGCACTCGGAGCAGATCCCGCAGGAGAGGCACCGCTGGGCCTCGGCCCGGGCCTGGGCCTCGGTGAGGGGGCCGATCACCTCCCGAAAGTGGGTGGCCCGCTCGGCGGGGGGCAGGTGGGGCATGGGGACCCGTGCAGCCCTGGGGACCGCGCTCGTGTCGCCCGGATCGGCCAGGTTCTCCTCCCAGTTGCGGGCCCGGCCGGCGGCCAGGTCCTCGCCCCGGAGGTAGCGGTCGATGGAGATCGCGGCCTCCTTGCCGGCGTTCACGGCCTTTACCACCGTGGCCGGGCCGGTCACCGCGTCGCCCCCGGCGAAGACCCCCGGCAGGCTGGTGGCAAACGTCACGGGGTCGGCGTCGATGTTGTTCCAGCGGTTGACCAGGGCGCCGCTGCCGTTGGCGAGGAAGGAGAGGTCGCACTGCTGGCCGATGGCCGGCACCACCGCGTCCACTTCGAGGACGAACTCCGAGCCCTTCACCGGCACCGGCCGACGGCGGCCCGAGGCGTCGGGCTCCCCGAGCTCCATGCGCAGGCACTCGATGGCCGCGACCTTCCCGTTGTCGCCGATGACCCGCACCGGGGCCACCAGGAACTCCATCCGCACGCCCTCGTCCAGGGCCTCCTCGATCTCCTCCGGGGAAGCCGGCATCTCGGCCCGGGTGCGGCGGTAGAGGCAGAAGACCTCCTTCGACCCGGTGCGCAGCGCCGTGCGCACCGCGTCCATGGCCACGTTGCCTCCGCCTACGACGGCGACCCGGTTGCCCAGGAAGACCTTCTCGCCCAGGTTCACGCGTTTCAGGTAGTCCACCCCGTGGACCACCCCTTCCAGGTCCTCGCCGGGCACGTCGAGCCGGGCGCTCTTCTGGGCGCCCACGGCCACGAAGACGGCGTCGTAGTCGCGGCGCAGGTCTGCGAAGGGAACATCCCTGCCCACGGCGGTGTTGAGGCGGATGTCGACCCCGAGGTCCCGGATCACCTGGATCTCGGCCCCCAGCACGTCCCGGGGGAGCCGGTACTCGGGAATCCCGGCCCACATCCAGCCCCCCGCCACGGGAAGGGCCTCGAAGACCGTGACGTCGTACCCCTCGGCCGCCAGGAAATAGGCCGCCGTGAGTCCGCCGGGGCCGGCGCCCACGATCGCGACCTTCTTCCCCTTCTTCTCCTTCGCCTCGGGCACGTAGCGGGTCTCGGCCTGGAGGTCGAGGTCGGCCACGAAGCGCTTGAGGTGCATGATGTCGATGGGCTCGTCCACCCCGGCGCGCTTGCAGGCCCCCTCACAGGGGTGGTTGCAGACCCGCCCGCACACCGACGGGAAGGGGTTCTCCTGCTTGACGAGCTTCAGGGCCTCGGCGAACTTGCCCTGGGCGATGAGCGCCACGTACCCCTGGACGCTGATGTGGGTGGGGCAGGCGGCCTTGCAGGGCGAGGTGCCCCGCTTCTCGATGGCGAAGGCGGCGGGGATGGCCTGGGGAAAGTGGCGGTAGGCCGCGGTGCGCTGGGAGAGGCCGCCGTTGAACGCGTCGGGCCGCGGCACCGGGCAGACCTTGGCGCAGTCGCCGCAGCCGGTGCACTTGTCCAGGTCGATGTACCGGGGGGCCTGGCTGAGCCGGACGGTGAACCGGCCCGCCGAGCCCTCCACCGCCTCCACCGTGGACTGGGTCAGGATCTCCACGTTGGGGTGGCGGCCCACCTCCACGAGCTTCGGCGAGAGGATGCAGGCCGAGCAGTCGTTGGTGGGGAAGGTCTTGTCGAGCTGGGCCATGACCCCGCCGATGGAGATCCCCTTCTCCACCAGATAAACCTTCATCCCGGAGTTCGCGAGATCCAGGGACGCCTGGATGCCCGCGATCCCCGACCCCACCACCATTACGGACCCTACGCTTTGGCCATTGGTCGACACGGATCGGTCCCTCGATGCTGGCGCGGGCCCGGCTCTCTGCCCCGGGCTCACGTGAAACTTGCCACTATTTGGATCCGCCACCCGGTCTCCTTAAACCCTCGGAGCGGGGTGCGGCAAACAGGCCTGCTTTTGTACGTCTTTTCACCGGAAGACGTCAAGGCCTGCTTTGCACAAAATTCCATCACAGAGAGCCCCCCATCCGGGAATGGAGGGGACCAGGGAGGGCAGCAGCTTTGCGACTCGCGACGGGGGGCGGCTTTCTCAAGGGCCGCGTGCGGGCCGGATCGTCTTCTTGCCGAGCACGTCGCCGCAGCCAGCGCAGTGGTAGGTATGGAGCTCGCCCTCGGGCAGGACGAGCAAGAGTCGCGGCCGCACGGGCATGGCCCGGCCGCACCCGGGACAGTAGAGCTCGGTGGCGTTGAACTGCTCGAACTGGGGTCTCGGCCCTGCCGAGCGGCGCCCCCGCTCCGGCGCTTCCGCGCACCCCTGGCCCTTCACCGGGTTCCTACGCCCAGCTCACTTTCGAGTTTCTCCCGCACCACGCAGCGCACGCCGCGCCCCTCCCGCCCCGGGGCGAAGCAGCCGTTGCAGCTGATGCACCGGGCGGGGGTACGGTCGCCGGCGGCCCAACGGGCCGGCAGATCCGGCTCCCACAAGAGGGGGCGGGCCAGACTGAAGAAGTCGGCTACCCCCTCGAAGAGGAGGTTCTCGAGGGTTTCGGGTGACCGGAGTCCGCCCACCACCCCCACCGGCACGGTGACCCGGCGCTTTACTCCCGACGCCAGGTCCCGAAAGTAGGCCTCCTGCTCCGGGGCGTCCACCCGGCGGACGGGTCCCAGGTCTCCGGAGGCGGCCGTCCCGCCGCTCACCTCGATCAAGCACGGGGCGCGCAGGGCAGTCCACTCGGCGACCCGGGCCGCGTCCTCGGCCTCGAGCCCCCCGGGCAGGAAGTCGGCGCCGTTGAGCTTGACGGCCACGGGGTAGTCCGGGCCGGCCGCCCCCTGCACGGCGGCCCATACCTCCTGAAGGAAACGGAACCGCTGGCGCAGGTCGCCCCCGTAGCGGTCGGTGCGCAGGTTCGTGAGGGGGGAGAGGAACTGGTTGACGAGGTACCCGTGGGCCGCGTGGAGCTGTACGAAGTCGAAGCCGGCCTCCCGGGCGCGCCGGGCCGCGCGGCCAAAGTCGGCCACGATGCGGGCAATCTCCTCGAAGGAGAGCTCCCGGGGCACCTGCGGATACTGCACGGCGGGGGTGAACGAGGGCGCCACCGGGTCGCGACCCCCGATCCACTCGGCCCGGGTCTGGCCCCCGGCGTGCACGAGCTGGAGACCCGCCAGGGCGCCCCGCGCCCGGATGGCCGCGGCCAGCCGCGCCAGACCCGGCACGAACCGGTCCTCGTGGGCACCGAGCATCCGGGGCATCTGGCGCCCCTCGGGGCTCACCGAGGCGTAGCCGGTGACGATCACCCCCGCGCCGCCCCGGCCGAGCTCCGCGTAGCGCTCCACGAGCGCGTCGGTCACGCCCCCCTGGGGGTCCGCCAGCCCGAGCCAGGTGGCCGAGCGCACGATCCGGTTGGACGCTACCAGGGGACCCAGCTCGGCGCTCTCGAAGATGCTGTACATGGGTTCTCCGGCGCCGACGGCGCGTCAGGGTCCCTTGCCGACGCCAAAGGACGGGCCGGCCTCCGATCCGGGTTCCCCCCGGGCTACGCGGAAACGCGAGCGGAAGGTGGCGGCCAGGGTGCCGTCTTCGGCATACACCTGGGCTTCCCCCTCGAGATCGCGCCCCTCGAACCGCACGACCCGGGCCCGGGCCTCGACCACTCCCCGCCGCACCGGGGCCCGGAACGACGTGGTCATCTCGACCGTGGCGAAGCGGGTCCCCTCGGGGAGCAGGCTCTTGATGGCCATGGCCACCGCAGTGTCCGCCAGCGTGGTGAGGGCGCCCCCGTGGAGGAGCCCTCCCCCCTGGGCGAGCTTCACCCGGAAGGGCATCCGCAGCACTGAGCGGCCTTCGGCGGCTTCGGCGATCTCGAGCCCGCACAGCGCCTCAAAGGGCGCAGGGGCGATCCAGGCCGGCAGCTTGAACTGGGGCTCGGGGCTATCGGGATCGCGCAGCTCCTCCCACCGGGTCACGACAGCTCCTCTTTGCGTCGAGTGAGCAGCAGGCCCTGGTATTCTGCCACATGGTGGTAGAACTCGCGAAAGACCTCCGCCGCCTCGCTCTGGGTGTTGGGAACGCGCACCAGGGACCGGGCACCGGGGTCGGTGCGCAGGCCCAGGAGGTCCATCAGGTGGAACCGCTCCACCCGGTACCCCAGCCGGCGCGCCACCCGTGCGAGCTGGCTGAAGCGGATGGAGTACTCGTCGTGGCCCTTGAGGGCGATCCGCCTCGGGAAGCCGTCGGAAGGGGGGAGCTCCACTAGCTCCCGGTAGCGCTCGGGAACCACGGTGTCGGAGCCGTGCTCGGTGAGGAAGACGGCCCGGGCCCGGGGGGCCAGGGCCTCCAGGTACTCCACCGCCCCCACGTTGAAGGCGAAGTTCTCGGGGGCCAGCGCTACATCGTCCTCCAGGCCGTAGGTGCGCACGAGCTCGGCCGCGCGGCCCACGGGGTCGGCGGAGCGGTCGGGGGCGTACGTGGGCAGCCGCGCCCGGCGCAGCACCTCGTCGCGGGGCAGGCCCGCGTAGGTCGGCAGGTCCCCGAGGTTCTCGTTGCTGATCAAGAGGTCGATGGGCTCTCGCGACGCCCGGAGGTACGCTACCGCGTCCGCCACCACATACCTCACCCCGGGCCGGTCCCCCAAGGCCTCTCGCTGCACGCGAGAAAAGTGGGGGCTGAGGTCCACCATCGAGAGCTCGCGGACGTCGGCAGACCCGAGAAACGCCGCCATGAGGCTCCCCGTCCCGCCGCCCACTTCCACCACCGCCCCGAAGGTCCGGGTCCCCAGGCGCGCCGCCAGGAACTCCGCCACCGCCGCTCCGCAGCGGCGCGGCTTCTCCAGCGCCGCCAGGTACGGGCTGTCCCGGTCCGCCAGGCACTGGCACACCGTCATCTCCCAGAAGAGGCTCGGGGCTTCCGGTCCGGCGTAGTAGGCTCCCGGGTCGTTGACCCGCACGGCCTCCCCCTGCGGCGATGCGCGATCCATGGCGCGTCCTTCCCTCCATACACAAGCCAAGGGGCCGGCCCTCGCGAGCCGGCCCCTCCGGACGTCTGCTCCGGGTACGCCTACCCCTTGTTCAGGCGGTTCTCGGCCAGGAGGTCAACCACTCCCGGGTCCAGGAGCGTGGAAGTGTCTCCGAAGCCGTCCTTCACCTCGTTGGCCGCGATCTTCCGGAGGATGCGGCGCATGATCTTGCCCGACCGGGTCTTGGGCAGGCCCGGGGCGAACTGGATGTGGTCGGGGGTCGCGATGGGGCCGATCTCCTTGCGCACCAGCGCCAGGAGCTCCTTCTTGAGGGCGTCGCTGCCCTCCACCCCGGCGTTCGGGGTGACGTAGGCGTAGATGCCCTGTCCCTTGATCTCGTGGGGGAAGCCCACCACGGCGGCCTCGGCCACCTGGGGGTGGAGCACCAGCGCGCTCTCCACCTCGGCGGTGCCCATGCGGTGCCCCGAGACGTTGATGACGTCGTCGATGCGGCCGGTGATCTGGTAGTCGCCGTCCTTGTCCCGGTTGGAGCCGTCGCCGGTGAAGTAGTAGCCGTCGTACTGCACGAAGTAGGTCTGGCGGAAGCGATCCGGGTCGCCATACACGCCCCGCATCAGCCCCGGCCAGGGCCGCTTGATGCACAGGGCGCCGCTGGCCACGCCGTCGAGCCGGGTTCCCTTCTCGGGATCGACGATCACCGGTTCCAGCCCGAAGAACGGCGTCGTCGCCTTGCCGGGCTTCATGTCGATGGCCCCCGGGAGCCCGGTGATGAGGATGCCCCCGGTCTCGGTCTGCCACCAGGTATCGACGATGGGGCACTTGGAGCGGCCGGGCTTCTCGTAATACCAGCGCCAGGCCTCGGGGTTGATGGGCTCGCCCACCGTGCCCAGGAGCCGCAGGGAGTCGAGCTTCCCGAGCCGGCTCTCCACGAACTGGTCGCCGGCCGCCGCGATGGCCCGGATGGCGGTGGGGGCCGTGTAGAGCACGTTGACCTTGTGCTTGCCCACGATGTCCCAGTACCGGCCCGCGTCCGGGTAGTTGGGTACGCCCTCGAACATCATGGTGATGGCGCCGTTGCACAGCGGCCCGTACACGATGTAGCTGTGACCCGTCACCCACCCGATGTCGGCGGCGCAGAAGTAGATGTCGCCGTCGTGGTAGTCGAAGACGAGCTTGTGGGTGTAGGAGGTGTACACCAGGTACCCGCCCGTGGTGTGCATCACGCCCTTGGGCTTGCCGGTGGAACCCGAGGTGTAGAGGATGAAGAGCGGGTCCTCCGCGTCCATCTCTTCACAGGCGCACTGGTTGGATTGTTTCGGGAGCTCGTCCTCCCACCAGAAGTCGCGGCCGGCCTTCATCTCGGACTTGACCTTGTCGGCCCCCACCCGCCGCACCACCACGCAGGTCTTGATCGTGGGGCAGTTGGACATGGCGTCGTCGGCCTGGGCCTTCTGGTTGACGAGCTTGGCGCCCCGGTAGAAGCCGTCGCAGGTGATGAGGAAGTTCGACGCGCAGTCCTGGATGCGATCCTTGAGGGCGTCGGCCGAGAACCCGCCGAACACCACCGAGTGGACCGCGCCGATGCGGGCGCAGGCGAGCATGGCCACCGCGAGCTCCGGGACCATGGGAAGGTACATGGAGACCCGGTCACCCTTCTTGACCCCCCGGCTCTTGAGAAAGTTGGCGAAGCGGCACACCTGGTCGTGGAGCTCCCGGTAGGTGAGCTTGCGGTCCTCGGTGGGCTCGTTGCCCTCCCACAGGATGGCGGTCTGGCTGCCGCGCTTCTCCAGGTGGCGGTCCAGGCAGTTGTAGCTCAGGTTGAGCTTCCCCCCGATGAACCACTTCAGATAGACCTCGTCCTTGGAGAACTTCCAATCCTGAACCCTGTCCCACTTCTTGATCCAGGTGACCTGCTCCTCGGCGACCTTGGCCCAGAACCCGTCGTTGTTCTCGACGGACTCCTTGTAGAGCTTCGCGTACTCCTCGCGGCTCTTGATCCACGCGCGCTTGCGGAAGTGCTCGGGTACCGGATACACGTCTTTGATCCCTGCTGCGTCGGCCATCTCTCCCTCCTTCACACAGGTTGAAAAATCGGGCCTCCCCGCGGAAATGACCGGCACCTTCCCGCGGCCCGGCGGGCGAGCGCCCCAAGTGGACGCCGAGTCTACCGGAGCGAACGGCGGTCGACAACCCCAAAACGACGTTCTGAAGACAGGGCTCTTTGAACCGAAGGCATCCGCATCGAGGCGCGGGGGGCAGACGGAAAGAAAGCCTTCCGGGCCGTCCTCTGGGGATTGCACCATCGGCAAGCTCGGCTACCCGCTGGGGAAAGGCAAGAAGCGCGGGCGGTCCCACGCCGGGCTGCGCCCACGCCGGCACCTGCCGAGGCACTCGGCGGCGCTCAGCGCGTGTTTGAAAACCGCGGGAGAGCCCCGGCGAACCGACACTGGGAGCCCGGGCCCCCCACGGGGCGCGGGTTGCCGTGCGGCGCTCAGGCGTGGCCGCGCCTGCCCTGGCCGGGGGGCGGGGGAAGGATGCCCTGGCCGGGCGGGCAGGTGGCCTCGTAGAGCTCCCGCAAGGCGCGCACGGCCTCGGAGGGGACCCCCGGAAGCCGCCCCCCTTCGAAGACGAGCCAGCTCACGAGGGCTCGGGGGGGCATGCCGAGGGCCGAGCGCTCCACCTGGTCCAGGATCTCAAGGGCGGGAAACGAGAAGAGGCGCTCGACGCCGGCCCGCACCGCCTCGAGCTTCCCGGGGACGTCCCCTTCGGGCCGCTGCATCGCGGCGATGGCCTGGGCCACGTCGTCCCAGGCACGGCGAACGTCCATGGGCTGTCCTCCGGGTGCGAGGTGTGGGCGCTGAATACGGGTGAGTGTACCAGGGCGACCCCCCGGGAACAAATCGGGCTTGCACTCCTGCTGCCTTGCCGGTACCATGCGTCTCCCTTGCCCGTCCCCCTCCCCCTTCGTCCCCGCTTGTACCCCCTGCCGCCCCCATGCCGGCGGCTCTTCCCGAAGAAGGACTCTGCTTGAGCTTTGAAGCGTTTCAGCTCCACCCGCACATCGCGGAGGGAGTGCAGGCCCTGGGCTACGTCTCGCCCACCCCCATCCAGAGAGAATCCATCCCGACCGTCCTCCAGGGCCGCGACGTCCTGGGCCTGGCCCAGACCGGCACGGGAAAGACGGCCGCCTTTGCGCTGCCCATTCTCCAGCGGCTCATGCGGGGCCCCCGGCGCCGGGTACGGGCGCTCGTGGTGGCCCCCACCCGGGAGCTCGCCGAGCAGATCCACGAGTCCTTCGCCGACCTGGGAGGAAGGACCGGGCTTCGCAGCGCCACCGTGTACGGGGGCGTGGGCATGAACCCCCAGGTCCAGAAGCTCAAGGCCGGCGTCGAGATCGTGGTGGCCTGCCCGGGCCGGCTCTTGGACCACCTGGCACAGAAGACCATCGACCTCTCGGGGGTCGAGGTGCTGGTGCTCGATGAAGCCGACCGGATGTTCGATATGGGGTTCCTCCCCGACATCCGCCGCATCCTCAAGTACCTGCCCGCCGCGCGCCAGACGCTGCTTTTCTCGGCCACCATGCCCGACGACATCCGCCGTCTGGTGCGCGAGGTGCTCCGGGAGCCCGTGACCGTGCAGGTGGATCGGGCGACGCCGGCCACCACCGTGGCCCACGCCCTGTACCCCGTGGCCGCGCACCTCAAGACGGCGCTCCTCCTGGAGCTCCTGCGCCACACCGACACCGGGTCGGTGCTCGTCTTCACCCGCACCAAGCACCGGGCCAAGAGGGTGGGCGAGCAACTGGTCAAGGCGGGCTACCGCGCCGCCTCCCTCCAGGGCAATCTCTCCCAGAACCGCCGGCAGGCCGCCCTGGACGGGTTTCGGGACGGTTCCACCCAGATCCTCGTGGCCACCGACATCGCCGCCCGGGGCATCGACGTCTCGAGCATCTCCCACGTGGTCAACTACGACATGCCCGACACGGTGGACGCCTATACGCACCGCATCGGCCGCACCGGGCGCGCCGCGCGCACCGGCGACGCCTTCACCCTGGTGTCGAGCGAGGACGACGGGCTGGTCCGGGCCATCGAGCGGGCCCTGGGCGCCCCCCTCGAGCGCCGCCGCATTCCGGGCTTCGACTACGCCGCGCCGGCCCCCGCCCGCGACACCGAGTTCGCCCGCGGGCCCCGCCCCCCCCGAGGACCCGGCAAGGGCAAGGCGGCAGCGCAGCGCTCCGGGGCCAGAGCCCGCCCCGCGCCCGCTTCGTCCGGCTCCTCCAAACCCGCCGCCTCGTCCCCATCGTCCACCCCTCGGGGAGCCTCCAAGCCCATCATCGCCCGCAGCTTTCGCACCCGCCGCCCCCGCTGACCCGAAGGCAAGGCGGTGTCCCGCCCCTGGCAGACCCTGGACCGGGTGCCCACCGCCGAGGGCACCCTGGAGCTTCGCCGGCGCGGCGACCGGGACCTCCTGATCACCGTGGCCGGCCGGGTGCTGATGAACAGCGTCCACCACCGTTCCGAGACCGCGCTGGGGGCGCTTGCCTGCCAAGGCCTCGCGGGCCGACGAGGCGCCCGGGTGCTCGTGGGGGGTCTGGGCATGGGATTCACCCTGCGCGCCGTGCTCGACGCCGTTGCCGCCGACGCCCGGGTCGTGGTGGCCGAGCTCAACCCTGTCGTGGTCCGCTGGTGTGGGGGGCCGCTGGCCGAGCTGACCGGGGGGGCCGCCCAGGACCCCCGGGTCGAAGTGCGGGTGGGCGACGTGGCAGACGTGATCCGCGACGCCTCGGCCACGGCGTCGGACCGCTTCGACGCCGTGGTCCTGGACCTCTACGAAGGCCCCCATGCGGGCTGCGCGAAGGGCGCCGACCCCCTGTATGGCCGAGGAGCCATCGAACGCACCCGGTCCGCGCTGCGCCCCGGGGGAGTCTTCGCCGTGTGGGGGGAAGCCTACGATGAGGGGTTCGAGAGACGCCTGCGGGCCGCGGGCTTCTCGGTGTCCACCGACCGGCCGGGGCGCGGGGGGCTGCGCCACGTGGTCTACGTGGCCACGGCACCGCGGTAGCCTCAGCCGGCGGAGCCCGGGCCCCCCTCCGGCCCCAGCGCCTGCCGCACCTTCGCCGAGAGCTCCCGCACCGTGAAGGGCTTCTGCAGGAGGCGCACCCCTTCGTCCAGGATCCCCCGGTGGGCGACCAGGTCCGCGGTATAGCCTGAGATGAAGAGGCACCGCAGGCCGCGGCGCATCGCGCCGAGCCGCTCCGCCAGCTCGCGCCCGTTCATTCCCGGCATCACCACATCGGTGATCAGGAGGTGGATCTCGCCCGGGTACGCCTGGGCCGTCCGCAGGGCCTCGGCGGGGGTGGCCGCGGCCAGCACCGTGTAGCCCAGCTCCTCCAGGATCTCCCGGCCCAGCTCCAGGATCGCCTCCTCGTCCTCCACCAGGAGCAGGGTCTCCCAGCCCCGCCCCCCGCCTAACCCCCACCCCCCCCCCCCCCCCCCCCCCCCGGCCCCCCC
>JBFLZB010000107.1 GCA_040756475.1 Thermodesulfobacteriota bacterium | reverse complement strand
CGGCGCGCCGCCGCCCTCGCCCCGGAAGGGGACCGGGCCGCGGAGGCCCGCCTGGAGGCAGCCCGCAGCCACCTCCAGGCCGGGGAATGGGGGCCGGCCCGGGAGCTCCTCGAGCCCCTTTCCGCCGGCGAGGGCTCCGTGGGGCTGGCCGCCCTGCGGGAGCTGGCCCGGCTCTTCGAGCGCCAGGGGCCTGCCGACGCCGCCCGGGAGGCCTGGGACGAGCTGGCCCGCCGAACCCGCGCAGAGGAGCGCTGCAGGGCGCGGCGCAGTGGGGCGGGGGCCGCGCGGGCCCTCCTGGACTGGGCGGGCGCGGAAGCGCGGCTGCGGACCGCCCTGGAGGAATGCGCCGCCTCCCCGGCCCTTCTGCGCCAGGCCGTGCTCGCCGACCTGGGCGAGGTGCTTCTCCTCGCGGGCCGGCCCGACGCCGCAGCCGAGCCCCTTGCCGCGGCAGCCGAGATGGGGACGAGCCCCGAAGGGCTGCGGGCCTTTCAGATCCTGGGCCGCGCCCTGGAGGCCGCCGGGCGCGGGCAGGAAGCCCTGGAAACCTACCTCCGGATCGGTTATCTCTATCCTTTGAGCGATTCCGAGGTGGCAGGCGCCTTCCTCCGGGCCGGGCGCCTCCTGGAATCCCAGGGCCAGCTCGACCAGGCCCGGGCCGTGTACGAGAAGGTGGCCGGCGACGCCGCAGAGGGGCCCGCTCGGGAGGCCCGGGAGCACCTGGCCCGCCTCGCGGCCCCGGAGGACCCGCGCTAAGGAGCCTTGGGGAGCCAATATCTGGAACAGCGCGTCAAGTCTTGGTGGATTTCGATAGGTGGAGTTCCCTTGCGGCCGCCCGGCAAGTGGGCTTGCCGCCCCTGAGGCTTCCTGTCTGCGCTTCCGAGAGGAACACATGTACGAATATCTGCTGAAGGGGGGAGTCCTGATGATCCCCATCGTGGCCTGTTCGGTCATCGCGCTCGCGGTGTTCTTCGAGCGGGCCTGGACCCTGCGGGGGAGCCGCAACCTGCCCAAGGACCTGGTGCGGCGCGCCGAAGATCTCGTCCGCCGGGGCCAGATCGAGGAAGCCATGGCCCTGTGCCGCCGCAGCCGCAGCCCCATGGGGGCCGTGATCCAGGCGGCGCTTCGCCACGCCGGCCAGGGCCGCGACACGGTGAAGGAAGCCGTGGAGGAGGTGGGCCGCCGGGAGGCCGCCCACCTGGAGCGCTACGTGGGCATCCTGGGAACGGTGGCCAACGTGGCCCCGCTCCTGGGGCTCCTGGGGACGGTTTCGGGCATGATCAAGGCGTTCACCGTCATCAGCGTCCAGGGGGTGGGCAACCCGGCGAGCCTCGCCGGGGGGATCAGCGAGGCCCTCATCACCACCGCGGCCGGGCTCACCGTGGCCATCCCGGCCTTCGTGGCCTACCGCTACTTCCTGGGCAAGCTCGACCGCCTCATCCTGGGCCTCGAACAGTATGCGCTGCACTTCGTGGACCTGGTGAAGAACCTCGACCCGCGCGCCCGCACCCCGGCGCGCGCCGAGGGCGATGCATGAAGTTTCGCAAGGCACGCCGCGAGCAGGTGACGCCCGACATCACGCCGCTGATCGACTGCGTCTTCCTGCTGCTGATTTTCTTCATGCTCTCCACCACCTTCGTGGTCTCGCCGGGGATCCGCATCAACCTCCCCCAGGCGGCGGCCGAGCCCGTGCGCCACGAGCGCCAGGAGCTGCGCATCAAGGTGGACCCGGCGGGCGCCCTGTACCTGGGCGACCAGCGGGCGAGCCCCGAAGACCTGGAGGCCCGCTTCCGCGACACGGCCCGGGCCGACCGGGACACCCTGGTGGTGATCGAGGCCGACGAGGAGACGCCCCACCGGTTCGTGGTGGACGTAATGGACCGGGCCAAGACCTCGGGACTGAGCCGCCTGGCCATCGCCACCCGGCCCAGGCGGTGAGCGGGCGTGTCGCCCCGCGCGGCCCTGGCCCTGGCCGTGGGCACCAGCCTGGCCCTGCACCTCGTGGCGGTGCTTGTGGTGCCCGCGGTGCGGGTGCGCCTCTTGGCGGGGGGCGAGCACTTGGTGGAAGTGGAGCTTCGCGAGCCTCCGCCCCTGGCTCCGCCCCTGGAGCCCCTCGAGCCCGCGGAGCCCACCCCGGCGGCGCCCCTCTCCCCCGAGAAGGCCGCTGCCCTGGGAAGCGCCCTGACCCCCGGCGAGCCGGCTGCCGCCGCCCTGCCGCCGGCGGCATCGCCGGTGCGCCTGCCCGAGCGCCGGGTCCTCTTGCCCGAACCCGACACCCTGGCCATGCCCCGGCTTACCCCCGCCGAGGGGCTGCCCCTGCCGGGCCGGCCCTCCCTGCCTCCCGTTCGGGCACCGGGGCCCGCCCCCCGGGCGGCAGCCGGCCTGGCCCAGGCCCTGCTCCAGGCAGCCGTGGCGGCCCCCGCCGAGTCTCCGGAACCCGATGTCCGAGAGGCCCTGGCTCCCCTGGACATCGAGTGGGAAGCGGGCTCCAGGCGGGAGGTGGTCCACGAGCCGCCGCCGCCCCGGGTACCCATCCGCAACCCGGCCTCGGTGGCCATCCGGTTCTATGTCTCTCCCCGAGGAGAGGTCACCCGGGCCTTCGAGCTCCAGCGGGGAGACCCGGAGCTCGACCGGGCAGCCCTGGCCTACATCAGAGACTTTCGCTTCAACCCCCTGCCGCCGGGGGAGGAGAAGGAGCAGTGGGGTACGATCCGCGTCCGGTTCCGCCTCGAATGAGCCGGCCTGGCACCCGCCGGGGAGACCCCCGGTGAGGTTCCGGGAAAAACTCGTCCTGGGGCTCGTTCTGTCGGCGGCGCTGACTTTTTCGGCCGTGGCGCTGCTGGGCGAGCAGGGCGCCCGCGAGCTGCGCCGGCTGCGCAGCGAGCGCCAGGCCCTGGCGGAAGAGATCGACCGGCTCCGCTCCCAGCGGGCTGCGCTGGAGCGTGAGATCGCCAACCTTCGGGAGAACCCGCGCGCCATCGAAGCCCGTGCCCGCAAGGACCTGGGGATGATTCGCCAGGGGGAGACGGTCTTCCTCCTTCCCGAGCGCCATGCCCCGCGCTAACCCCCGTCGGCGCGCCCGGCGCGCCCGGGGCGAGAACAGCCCCGCAGCGCCGGCCCTTGCGCTCAGGGCACTGGTTCCCGCGGCCCACGGGGCGGCCCTCCTGGGGGGGCTCTTCTCCCCGGAGCCCGGGCTGCGCCCGGCCGCCCTGGCGGCCCTGGCCGGCTTCATCGGGTACTTCCTGTGGCGCATCCAGGCCCTGGTCTTCCGCCCCCGAACGTCGGACCTGGAGCGGGCCGAGGTGGGGCTGCTGGCCGCCCTGGGCCTCTCCACCGCCCTGGAGGCCGCCGGGGTTCCCGCCGCCTGGGCCCTGGCGGCCCACGCGGTGCTGCTCGTGGCGCTGGCGGCGAGCGTTTCCTTTCCGGCGCTCCTCGTCCTTCCCCTGGCGGCTGTGCCCCTGTGGAAGGGCGACGTCTCCGCCCTGCTACACCTGGAGCTCGTGGCCGGCGCCGCGGGGGTCGCGGCCCTGTTCGAGAAGCGCCGCCGGGGCCGCCTCCAACTCACCCTGGACAAGCTGCGCCTGGACCAGGAGCACCTGGACGGCCCGCCCCAGGCGGGGGTGGGCGCCCGTCGCGAGCTTTCGCGGTTCGACGACCTGCTCTACACCCACCTCCAGCAGGTCAAGGAGCACGCCGGCGCCCACGGGGCCGTGCTCGTGGTCGCCAGCCCCCGGGGGGAGCTCTTCGTGCGCGAGCTCGTCTCCGACAGCCACGACCTGCGGGAAGACCGGGTCCTCAACCTGGAAGGAACCGCGTTCTCGTGGGTTCTGGAGAACCGTAAGCCCCTCTCGGTGGGGAACCTGCGGGATCCTGCTTCCCGCCTCGGCTACTACGGGCCGGGGGTGCCCGTGCGCAGCTTCCTCGGGGTGCCCGTGCTCGACGGGGAGCAGGTCCAGGGCGTCCTCGCGGTGGATCACCTTCGGGAGAACGCCTTCGGCGAGACCCAGGCCGCCTTTCTCAAGGTGGGCGCACACCAGGTGGCCACGATCCTCACCCAGTTGCGCGACCTGGAGCAATGGAAGCGCCGCTCCAACGACTACCAGCACCTCCACGATTTTTCCAAGAGCCTGGTGACCTCCCGCAGCGTTCCCGAGGTCCTCGACCTCTTCCTGGTGACCTTGCAGACCCGCGTCAAGCCGGACTTCTCTGCGCTGGCGCTGCGCGCCGAGGAGGGCCGACTGCGCTTCCACAAGGTGGGCGACGGCAGGTGGGCCGAGTGGGAGGGCAGGGAGTTCCCCGCCGCGGACGGCCTCGCGGGGTGGGTGTTGGACGGTGGCCCCTACCTGTACTACGAGACCCCCCGAGAAGGGGCCCGCCGCCCGCTCTTCAGCCGGGAGCTGCGCGCCCCGGAGTTCGGCAGCCTCATCCTCCAGCCCCTGCGGGCGGGAGGCGAGGCCATCGGAATCCTGTGCGCCGCCAGCCTCTCCGCCAGGGCCTTCGACCCCGCGGCAGTCCAATTTTGCGAGTTCCTCGCCCAACACGGTGCCCAGGGCCTGTGCCTCCTGCGGGCCCACGAGGAGCTCGATCGCCTGGCCCGGTCCGACGCCCTCACGGGGCTGGCGAACCGGCGCGAGTTCTTCGCGCGGCTGGCCGCCGAGATCCAGCGCAGCCGCCGCTACGAGCACGGCCTCTCGCTCCTCCTCCTGGACGTGGATCACTTCAAGAAGGTCAACGACGTCCACGGCCATCCGGCGGGCGACGCGGTGCTCCGGGCCGTGGCCCGCGCCCTGGCCGGCTTCGCCCGGGAGACCGACCTGGCCGCCCGGCACGGGGGCGAGGAGTTTGCCCTGCTGCTGCCCAGCACCGCCGAGGCGGGCGCCCGCGCCGTGGCCGAGCGTGTGAGGGCGGGCATCGAGGCCCTGCAGGTAGAGTGGGAAGGAAAGGTGCTTCCGGTGCGGGCCAGCCTGGGTCTCGCCGCCCTGGAAGGGGACCTGGAGGGCGCCGACGCCCTGGTGGCCAGAGCCGACCAGGCCCTGTACGCCGCCAAACAGACCGGCCGGAACAAGGTGGTGGCGTACTCCGAGATCCGGGAGTACGCGTCGTGGAGGTGAGCTGCCGCGGGCCTTGGCGCCCCCTCGGCAGCCCGCCTGCGGGCAAGAGCCAGCGGCTTGCAGAAAGGATTGGATCCCTTGCGAAAGAGCCCCGTCGTCCTTCTCGTGTTCGGCATCTTCCTTACGATGCTCGTCGGCTTCTTCGCTGCCCTGGCCACGGGCCTCGCGCTTGCCGTGGCGTGGGTATTGACCCTGCTGCTCGACGGGATGACGATGCCGCAGGCCATGACTCCAGCAGCGATCTTGGCCGTTGCCGCCCTGTACGTGAGCTTCAAGCTCCTGATCCAGAGGATTCAGGCGCCCATCGACGGCGAGGGCGAGTGCGACGCGTGCCGGGAGTGCAACCTGACAGGGGATGCCCCGGCGCCTCCCCAGGGAAAGGGAAGCAAGACATGGCAGCCAAGAAGCAAGGTGCACCCATCTACTAGCTCAAGGTGACGCTCAAGGGCGCCAAGCCGCCCGTGTGGCGCCGGATTCTGGTGCCCGCCGAGATCCGCCTCTCCCGGCTGCACGACGTGCTGCAAGCCGCCATGGGTTGGACGAACTCCCACCTCCACGAGTTCCGGGTGGGGCGCGACGTGCGGATCGGCACTGCCGACCCGCAGTGGGACGCGCCCGGAGAAGTGATGGACGAGCACAAGGTTGCCCTGTCTTCCCTGGCGCCCGAGCCCAAGGACAAGCTCACCTACGTCTACGACTTCGGCGACGACTGGGAGCATACCGTGGCAGTGGCGAAGATCCTGGAGCCTTCCCCCGGGGCCATCGTCCCGTCGTGCCTCTCCGGAAAAGGGGCATGCCCGCCCGAGGACTGCGGGGGTGTCTGGGGCTACGGCGAGCTGTTGGACGTGCTGGCCGACCCCGACCACCCGGAGAGGGAGGAGCGCCTCGAGTGGCTGGGGGAGGACTGGGACCCTCTGGCCTTCGACCTGGAGGCCGTCAACCGGCGGCTGGCGCCGTTTCGGAAAGAGTGAGGAGGGCCCCCGTGGCTATCGACCCGAAGCGCCGCAAGAAGGCCCTGGCCAAGAAGAACGCCAAGCGCGCGGCCGCCCGCGCGGACCACGGGTCGGGACCCAAAGAACGTGGAGATGCAGGTCGAAGGAAACGTCCTCACGATCCGAGTGGACCTGTCGAAGGAGTTCGGGCCCTCGTCGTCGGGCAAGACCATCCTCATCGCCACCACCGAGGGCAATGCCCCCGTGCCCGGAAGGGAAGACGCCAAGGTGGGCCTCAACGTGTACCGGAAGAAATGAGGCGGCCCGCCGGCTCCAAGGAGCGCCCCATGCCCCAACTGCCCGTAGACCTCGCCCAGCTCGCCCCGGCCTCCAAAGAGGGCGCCGCAGGGCCGATCTGCCCGGGAGGGGGTCTTCATGCCGCGCCTGCGAAACGAAGCCGAGACCCGCGCCAAGCTCATCGACCCCAAGCTCAAGCGCGCGGGCTGGGGCGAGAGCGAGATCGAGCGGGAGCACTTCTTCGCCAAGGGCCACTCGGACTACGCCTTGCCGATCGTCGCCGACGAAGGCGGGGCGCTCAAGTGGCTCGAGGCCTTCCAGGACAGCGACAAGCAGACCCCGGTGGTCGCCACCACGGCCGAGCTCCTCTCCACCGGCGTCGACGTCCCCTCCTGCCGCAACATCGTGTTCATGAAGCCCATCGCATCCCCGATCCTCTTCAAGCAGATCATCGGCCGTGGCTCCCGCGTGGACCCGGCCACCGGCAAGGAGTGGTTCCGCATCATCGACTACGTGGGCGCGACGCGGCTCTTCGACGAGTGGGACCGGCCGCCGGGCGAGCCGCCTCCGGCATACACGGGGCCGCGCACCAGCGCGTTGGAAGGCCTGGTGCTCGATGCGGACACGGATGACCTCGTCGTGGGCGCCTCCGTCACCGTCCTCACCGGGCCCAACGAGCAGCAGGGCCCGCGGCTGACCGACGCGGAGGGCCGCTTCCGCTTCGACGAGCTGCCTGCCCCGCCCAAGGCGGCAGGACACGTCGCGTGAGAGGGCTCCGAAACCTCGGTCGGTGAGGAAGAGACCAGCCCATGCCCCACTACTGCCACGTCTGCGGCCAGGATCGCCCCAACGAGAAGTTCAGCGGCAAGGGCCACCGGCGCCACGTGTGCAAGGACTGCGCGCGCCTGCCCAAGGCCGAGCGGGAGCGCCGGCAGCTCCTGGACGATCTGTGGGGGTACTGGTTCCAGTCGAACCTCTCCGAGAAGAACCGCAAGCACCTGGGGGCGCTGCGGGAGCACCCGGATGCCGAGATTCGGGCGATGGCCGCGGTGCTCCACCAGGTGGCCCTCGTCCACCCGCGCAAGCGCCGCCGCCTCAAGCGCCTCCGGGGCGAACACCCGGATCTCTGGGCGCAGCTCGCCGCCCTGGGCTTTGCCGAGGAGGATTCTGCGTGCGAGGACGGCGGCGCATGGAGAACGGAGAACTTCCCCTGGGAGGAACCCGGGTTCGATTTCAGAGACGACGAGGAGGACCCCGATGCCATCCCGTTTTGAGACGTGCCTCGGCGTGAGAGCCCCTGGGCGAGGCGGAAGCAGGGAGCCGGGCGGCCGATGACGAAGAGCGGCCGTCCCTTGGCATTCACCGCCAAGCAGGGCCAGTACCTGGCCTACATCGACCGGTATGCGCAGCTCCACGGCCGGTCCCCCGCCGAGGCGGAGCTCCAGGCCTATTTCGGCGTCTCGCCGCCCTCGGTCCACCAGATGATCCTCACCCTGGAGCGCAACGGGCTGATCTCCAGGATACCGGGCCAGGCCCGGTCAATTCAGGTGCTCGTGGCACGAGAGGAGCTGCCTCCCCTGGAGGCCAGCGGCCCCTCGCTCACCCGCCCGGGGGGCCGCCGCCAGCCCCTGCTGCGGCATCCGCTCCCGAGAAGAGGGTTCTCGAGAAAGATCGAAGCGGAGGTGGGCCGACGGAAGGGCACAGAAGGGAGCCCCCTCGGCGCGGTGCCCCCTGCGCCCCCCGAGCTCGACCTCCTCTGCATCGGCCGGGCCTGCGTGGACGAGGTGCTGGAGGTGGAGGCCTGCCCGGCGGAGGACGCGAAGGTGCCGGTGCTGGCGCGGCTTCGGGAGGGGGGCGGGCAGGCGTCCACCGCGGCGTGCCTGGCCGCCCACCTGGGGGGGAGGGTGGGGTTCGTGGGGGTGCTGGGGGACGACGAGGCGGGGCGCTTCGCCCGCGAGCGCATGGCGGCCTTCGGGGTGGACCTCTCGGCCCTGCCCCCGCCCCGGGGCACGACCCCCACCGCCTGGTGCCTCGTCTCCCGCGCCCGGGGCACCCGGACCATCGTCTACGAGACCTCGCCCCCCGAGAAGCTGACCTGGGAGGAGGTTCGGCCCGCTGCGGCGCGGGCGCGTGCGTTGCTGGTGGACCGCCAGGGAGAGCACCTCCTGCCGGAGCTCGCCCCCTTCTGCCGGGAGCGCGGCATCCTCACCGTGGCCGACGCGGAGCGGGCCGGCCCGGGATGGGAGGAAACCTGGGGCCTCGCAGACGTGCTGGCCATGAGCCAGGGCTTCCTGGAGCAGGCAGCGCCCGGGCTCCCCCCGGGGGAAGCCCTGCGCGCGGTCGCGGCCCGGGCCCGGGGCTGGTGCTGCGCCACCCTGGGGGCCGAGGGAGCCATCGCCCTCCTGGATGGGCGCCTCCTGCGCATCCCGGCGCTTCGGGTCCCGGTGCGCGACACCACCGGGGCGGGCGACGCCTTCCACGGCGCCCTGGCGCTGGCCCTGGCGCGGGGGCTCTCCCGGGAGGACGCCCTCCGGTACGCCGTGGCGGCGGCCAGCCTAGCCTGCCGCGGGCTAGGGGGCCGAAGCTTTCCCCGCCGCGACGAGGTGGACGCCGCACTCCCCCGCACGTGACCCTCGTCCTAGCCGTCGGAGCTTCCTGCCTACCGGGCGTCCGGTACGCATCTTGTATGGCCTGTTCGCGTTCGGGATCGGGATCGCCTTCGGCGCGCCGCGGGCGCAGCCCCGCACCACCAGGCAGGTGAACCTTTACCGGAATCCGATTCGTTTTCCACCGTAGCGCAGGAGAAGAACGCCATGGCACAACTCAAGAAGATCGGGGTCGTGGGCGCCGGCAACATGGGCAGCGGGATCGTGCAGAAGCTCGCCCAGGAGGGGTTCACGGTCGTAATGCAGGACCTCACGAGCGAGTTCGTGGCCCGGGGGCGCGCCCGCATCCGCACCCTGCTGGGGGAGGCCGTCGAACGCAAGATCTTCAGCCCCGAACAGGTCGAAGAGATCCTGGCCCGCATCTACGACACCACCGACCTCGGAGAGCTCGCCGACTGCGACTACGTAATCGAAGCGGTCTTCGAAGACGAGACGGTGAAGAAGGAGCTCTTCGCGGGCCTGGGCAAGATCTGCGGGCCCCAGACGGTGCTCGCCACCAACACCTCGAGCTTCTACGTCTCGAGCCTGGCCGAGTCCGCGGCGCGTCCCGAGCGGGTGGTGGGGCTCCACTTCTTCTACCACCCGGCCAAGAACCGCCTGGTGGAGGTGATCCCCGGGGCCAAGACCAGCCCCGCCGCGGTGGAGGCGAGCCTCCAGCTCTCCAAGCGGATGGGCAAGGTGCCCATTGTGTGCAAGGACCGGCCGGGCTTTGCCGTAAACCGCTTCTTCGTGCCCTGGCTCAACGAGTCGGTGCGGCTGCTGGAAACGGGCGCGGCGGACATCCCCACCATCGAGGCGGCGGCCAAGAAGGCCTTCCGCATCGGCATGGGACCCTTCGAGCTGATGAACGTCACGGGCGTGCCCATCGCCTACCACGCCGAGGCCACCCTGGGCCGGGAGCTGGGGGGCTACTACCCCCCGGTGGCGCGCCTTGTGGCCCAGGCCGAGAAGAACGAGCCGTGGAACCTGGAGGGGGCTCCCGACGAGTCGAAGTTCCAGGCCGTGGCCGACCGGCTCATGGGGGTGGTCTTCCAGGTGGCGGGCGAGATCCTGGACGAGGAGGTGGCCACCCTGGAGGACACGGACCAGGGGGCCAAGATCGGACTTCTCTGGGCCCTGGGGCCCTTCGAGCTCATGAACAAGGTCGGCACGACCAGGGCCATCGCCCTGGCGGAGGCCTTTTGCGCCGAGTTCGGCCACCCCCTGGCCAAGAGCCTCGGCCGGCAGAAGGCCGCGGGGAAGCCCTGGCCCATGCGGGTGGTGCACCTCTCGGTGAAGGACGGCATCGCCACCCTTCTGATCAACCGCCCCGAGGCGCTCAATGCCCTCAACGAGGCGGTGGTGGACCAGTTGGAGAAGGCCTTCGACGAGGCCTCCGCCCGGGCCGACGTGAAGGCCATCGTCATCGAGGGGGCGGGCAAGGCCTTCGTGGCCGGGGCCGACATCAAGTTCTTCATCGACAACATCGAGGCCGGCCGGATCCCGAGGATCGCCGACTTCGCCCGGCGGGGCCAGCGCGTGCTGCGAAAGCTCGAAACCTCCGCCAAACCCGTGATCGCCAAGGTGGACGGCCTCTCCCTGGGCGGCGGCACCGAGCTGGCCCTGGCGTGCCAGGCCATCGTCGCCACCGACAAGGCCGGCTTCGGCTTCCCCGAGACGGGCATCGGGATCTTCCCGGGCCTGGGCGGCACCCAGCGCACCGCCCGCATCGTGGGAAAGGAGCTCGCCAAGTACCTCGTCTTCACCGGGGCGCCGCTGGACGGCAAGACCGCCCACGAGATCGGGCTCGCCGGCTACTTCGTGAGCTCGGAGGAGGCCGACGCCTTCATCCGCGGCCTCGTGGCCCAGGGGACGATCCCGGACAAGTACGCCAAGAAGCCGGTTTCCAAGGGCTGGGAGGCGGTGGCCGAGGCCTTTTCCGACGACAAGGTCGGCGACGTGATCGCCGGCAGGTCGCCCAACGGCGACCCGAGGGTGCAGGCGGCCGCCAAGGCCCTGCCCCGAAAGGCCCCCCTGGCCATCCGGGCGGCCAACGAGATCCTCGACGAGGGCATGACCGTGGATCTCCCCGCCGGTCTGGAACTCGAGATGAGCCGCCTGGAGGAGATCTTCACCACCGCCGACGCCCTCATCGGCCTCAAGAGCGTGGGCGTGGCGCGGCCGGAGTTCAAGGGAAAGTAAAATCTGCGCGTTGCTCGTGGCGGGTTGCGTGTTGGAGCCCACGCGCGGCTCGCCACGAGCGGAGACACCCTCCCCAACCCGCGACGCGCCACGCGCAACGAGCAAAGGCATGGCCAACTTCAAGCCCTTCCGCGCGACCAAGCAAATGAAGGACCTCATGGCCGGGCACTTCCGGGAGGTGGACGAGGCCTCCCGAGACCCTGGCCGCAAGGTGGCCTGGTGCACGAGCGTCGGCCCCGCAGAGCTCCTCCTGAGCCTCGGGTACACGGTGTACTACCCCGAGAACCACGGGGCGCTGCTCGGGGCCAGCCGCAAGGCCAACGACTTCATCCCGCTTGCCAACGCCCTGGGGTACAGCCCCGACATCTGCAGCTACCTCACCAGCGACATCGGCTCGTACCTGGCCAAGGACACGCCCCTCACCAAGGCCTACGGCCTGCCGGGAGTGCCCCGCCCCGACGTGCTCGTGTACAACACCAACCAGTGCCGCGACGTGCAGGACTGGTTCTCCTTCTACTCCCGGGAGTTCGGGGTGCCGGTGGTCGGGGTGAACTCCCCCACCAAGATCGGCGAGGTGACCCAGCCCCTGGTGGACGGGATGGTCGCCCAGTACAAGGCCCTCATCTCCCCGCTGGAGACGATTGCCGGTACCCGGTTCGACACCGACCGGTTTCGGGAAGTGCTGGCCCTCTCGGCCAAGACCACCCGGCTGTGGAAGGCCTGCCTCTTTGCCGGCCGCCACCGGCCGAGCCCGCTCACCTTCTTCGACGCCACCGTTCTCATGGGGCCGGCCGTGGTGCTGCGGGGGACCCCGGGCCCCGTGGCCTTCTACCGGGAGCTCCTGGCGGAGCTCGAAGAGCGGGCCGCCGCCGGGGTGGGCGCGGTGGAGGGCGAGCGCCACCGCTTTTACTGGGACGGCATGCCCGTGTGGGGCAAGCTCCGGGAGCTCAGCGCCTTCTTCCAGGAGCTGCACACCGCGGTGGTGGTCTCCACCTACTGCAACTCCTGGATCTTCGAGGCCTTCGAGGAGGCAGACCGGGGGGCCGACCCCTTCGAGGCCATGGCCCGGGCCTACCTGGAGCTCTTCATCGTACGCTCCGACGCGGTGAAGGAAGAGGTGATCGGCCGCCTGGCCCGGGAGTTCTCCGTGGACGGCATCGTGTACCACGACGCCAAGACCTGCCCGTGCAACTCCAACACCCGTTACGGCCTGCCCCAGCGCCTCAAGGAGAAGTCGGGCCTCCCCTACGTGGTCTTCTACGGGGACCTCAACGACCTGCGCTGCTTCTCCGAGGAGCAGACCCGCACCAACATCGAGGCCTTCGTGGAGCAATTGGGGGGGTAGGGCGTGGCACGTTGCACGTGGCGCGTTGTAGAATGCCGGCCAGGCAACCGCCGCCCCAACGAGCAACCCGCAACGAGCAACCCGCCATGACCCAAGACTTCTTCCTCGGGCTCGACCTCGGCTCCTCCTGGTCCAAGGCGGTCCTCCTCGACCGTTCGGGGGAGGTGGTCGCCCGGGCGATCCACCGCACGGGGATCTCCTTCGAAGACGTGGCGGCGGAGCTGCGCCGGGCCGCTCTGGAGGCGGCCGGGGCCGAGGACGGGGGGCGGCTGGCCTGTACCGTGGCCACGGGCTACGGGCGGCGCAACGTGCCTTTTGCCGAGGTGCGGCGTACCGAGATTTCCTGCCATGCCAAGGGAGCCTTCCACCACTTCCCCCGCGAGATGGACCTGGTGGACATCGGCGGCCAGGACAACAAGATCGTCCACATCCGCCAGGACGGGGCGGTGGCCAACTTCCTCATGAACCGCAAGTGCGCCGCCGGTACGGGCGCCTTCGTGGAAGAGATCGCCCACCGCCTGGACCTTCCCCTGGGGAAGATCGAGGCCTACGCCGAGGCCGCCACCAAGGAGATTACCCTCTCCTCCTTCTGCACGGTCTTCTCCGCCACCGAGGTGATCAAGCTCATCCGCGAGGGCGAGGGCCCGGAGAACCTGTGCCGGGGCATCTTCAACTCGGTGGTGGCCCGGGTGGCGGAGATGGGCCCCCTGGGCAACTTCATCGTCGTGAGCGGCGGCGTGGTGGCCGCCTTCCCCGTCGTCGCCCAACTCCTGGCCTCCCGCACCGGCGCCCAGGTCGAGATCCCCCCCCACCCCCAGTACCTCGGGGCCTTTGGGGCGGCGCTAATTGCTGCAGAAGAGGCACGTCGCGGGTAGCGCGTTGCGCGTGGGGAAACGTCTCAAGGAAGTCGGATGGGGCGGACCCACTTCGAGAACCTTGAAGTCTACCGGTTGGCCGAGCGGCTGGCGGACGAGGTGTGGGCGGCGGTCATTTCCTGGGAGCCCTTTGCGCGAAGAACGGTGGGAGGGCAGCTCGTCAGGGCGGCGGACAGCATCGGCGCCAACATCGCCGAGGGGTACGGCCGCGGCAGCCCCGTGGACCACCGCCGCTTCGTCGGCACCGCCAGGGGCTCCCTCAACGAAGCCCAGCACTGGCTCCGGCGAGCCTACCTGCGCGGTCTCCTAAACGAGAACCAGGTCTCGCGCCTCAAACCTCTGGTAGACGAGCTGGGTCCCCGCCTCAACGCCTACCTGCGCTCCATCGGCCGCGAGTCATCCCCCAACGAGCCCCGAGACCCATGACCGACACCACTCAACGAGCAACATCCAACGCGCAACCCGCAACGGACACGTTCGAAGTTGGCCCCATCCGCCCTCCCAGCGAGGCGGGCAGTTATCTCCTGCGGCTGACGCGCAACTGCCCGTGGAACCGGTGCGCCTTTTGCCGGACCTACAAGCGGCACAAGTTCAGCCTGCGGGCGGTGGAGGAGATCGAGGCCGATATCGACGCCATGGCGCGCATCCGCGACCGGCTCCTGGGTTCGGGCTGGGACGGGGGCCCCCGCCGGGCGGTATCCCTGGGGCTCGTGCGCACCGACTCCGAGTACGGAGTGGCCAACGCCCTGGCCCACGGCGGCCGCACGGCCTTCCTCCAGGACGCGGACTCCCTGGTGATGAAGCCCGACCAGGTCCGGCGGGTGCTCGCCCACTTTCGCGCGCGGTTTCCCGAGGTAGAGCGGATCACCACCTACGCCCGCTCCCGCACGGTGGCGCGCCTGTCGGTGGAACACCTGCGCTCCTACGGGGAGCTCGGCCTCACCCGCATCCACATCGGCCTCGAGACCGGGCACGATCCCCTGCTCGCGCTCATCTCCAAGGGCGCCACCGCCGAGCTCCACGTGCGGGCCGGCCGCAACGTGGTGGAGGCGGGCCTGGAGCTCTCCGAGTACGTGATGCCGGGCCTCGGGGGGCGCGAGATGAGCCAGGGGCACGCCCGGGACACCGCCCGGGTGCTCAGCGCCATCGACCCCCACTTCATCCGGTTTCGCACCCTGTGCCTGGGGCCCAAGCTCCCCCTCTGGGAACACTTCCACGGCCCTGGCGCCACGCTGACCCGCCAGACCGACGCGGAGATGGTGGCGGAGATTCGCCTCTTCCTCTCCGAGCTCCAAGGCATCGGCTCGCGCATCGCGAGCGATCACACCCTCAACCTCCTGGGGGACCTGGAGGGACAGCTTCCGCAGGAGCGGGCCGCCCTCCTCGCCCGATGCGACGCCTTCCTCTCCCTGCCCGCCGGGGAGCAGCGCCTCTACCAGGCCGGCCGGCGGGCAGGCCTCCTGGAAGGGCTGAAGGACCTGGAAGACCCCCTCCTGCGGGCCCGCGCCGAGGCGGTACTGGCCGAGCTCGTGCGGGTCCACGGGCCTGGGGGAGTCGAGGAAGGGATTCGAACCCTCATGGAGCGGTTCGTGTGAGAGCCTGTGAAAGAATCGTCGCGAGCAGACCGGAGTGCGAGGCGCGTATGAGCGAACGACGAGACATATCAAGTAGATAGGCGAGGAGTGAGGGAGTGCGCAACGAAGCAATCCGGTCGCGCAGCAGATTGTTTCACAGGCTCTGAGGCGTCTTGGGACCGCGGGGGCGGGGAGAGGCCCGGGTCAGGAGGCGGGAGCCCCCAGGACGTGATCCGCCAGGGCCCGCACCCGGCCGAGGTCGAAGGGCTTCTCGAGAAAGTCGAGGGGGCGCTCGGCTGGGTCGAGATCGTGGGTGCCGGCGACGTGCCCGCTCATGAGCACGACCTGGGTGTGGGGCCGGTGGCGGCGGATGAGGCGCAGGGCCTGCAAACCGTCCATCCCGGGCAAGCGCACGTCCAGGAAGCAGAGATCGAAGGCCCCCCCTTCGAGCACCGTGAGGGCCGCCTCGGCGCTGGCCACGGCCACGATCTCGACCCCCTCCCGTTGCAGCGTCTGGGCGAGGGTGTAGCGGATGAGAAGCTCGTCGTCGACGAGGAGCACGCGTTTATCGGCCACGGCAGGCACGCTCGTGAGGGGGACGGGGTCGGGTCGGCAGGGCCCGCCCCGAACTCAAGCAAGGAACGGACCAAGGGGCCCTGGACGCGCCGAAATCCGCGTCCTGAGTGCCGCGGGGTGCCAAGAACCAGGGGTCTGGGCGGGCTCCGATCCCGCAATCCCCGCGCGAAAAGGCGCGGGGGTGCGCACAGCGCACCCAGCCGGCCAGGGGGGGACAAACCAAGAAGGCCGC
>JBFLZB010000106.1 GCA_040756475.1 Thermodesulfobacteriota bacterium | reverse complement strand
GCCCCTTGAAGTAGCCCCCGCCGACCCCGGCACTCTCCCTCGACGGAGCGGCTCCCCCATGCAGGTCGTCCTCTTCGCTTCCGGCCACGCGCCTCACGCCGCCCGGGCCCTCCAGGCCCTGGCCGGGATCGACCCCACGGTCTGCGTGGACGTGTGCGGCCACTCCTTCCGGCTCCTTCGGATCGTGCGCGGGCTCGGTGTGCAGCCCTCGGTCGTCGTGCTCGTCCCCGGCGACCGGGCCGACCTCGAGGAGCTCGTGCGGGGCCGGGCCGACCTGGAAGACCGGCGGCTGCTCCTCGTCCTCCCCGACGACGACGCCGAGACCGTGGCCCTGGGGCACCTCCTCCGGCCCCGGGCCGTGTGCTTCGCCTGGAGCCCGGCTGCGGAGCTTCGCTCGATCCTGGCCCGCATGCTGCTTCCCGTGGAGTGGGCGGCCCCCACCCCCCGGGCCGCGGCAGGAGAGGTGCCGTGACCGACTGCGTCCTCCTCCCGCCCGCCGCCGGGCCGAGCGGCTTCACCGTGCTCGCCGCCGACGACGACGAGGCCGTGCTGGACCTCCTCGCCCGCATCCTGACCCGGGCAGGCCACGGCGTGCTCCTGGCCCGCGACGGGGCCGAGGCCCTGCGGCTCTTCGAGGAGCACCGCCCGGACGTGACCCTGCTCGACATCTTCATGCCGCGGGTGACGGGTCTGGAGGCCCTGCGCCGCATCCGGGCCTCCTGGGGGGACGCGGAGGTGGTGCTCGTCACCGGCATGGCCCACACCGACCTGGTGATCCAGGCCCTGCGCCACGGGGCTTCGAACTTCGTGGAGAAGCCCTTTCGCCCCTCGGCGTTGCTCGACCAGCTCGAGTGGTCTCTGCTGCGGCGCGGTCTCCAGCGCGAACAGGCCTGCCTGGCGTGCGAGCTGGCCGCGGTGGACGAGAGGCCCGGATCGCGATGAGCCCCTCCGCCCGAACCCACGGCGCCGCGGTGCCCGCCCCGGCTCCGGAGGCCGCGGCCGCGTGGGCCCGGGCCGCAGAGGAGGGAGCATTCGCCCTCGATGCATTCTCGGGCGCCTCCGAGACCGAGTTCGCGGCCTTCGGTGGGAGGGTGCAGGCCTGCCTCGCCCAGGCGGAGGAGCTCGCCCGGAGCGCCGCCCATACCGCCGGCATCCTGGGCGACGCGGGGGCCGCCGACCGGCTGGCGTCGTTTCGGGGGAACCTGACGCAGCTCGCGGTTCACGGAGAGGCGAGCCGCGAGCTCGCGGCTCGCATGGGGGCGGTCCTGGACGCCACGGCGGCAGGCCTGGGGGAGATCTCCCCCTTCGCCCACTCCTTCCAGCGCTCGGTGCGGACCCTGCGCAACCTGGGCGTGGCCACCCTCATGGAGAGCGCCCGCCCGGGCGCCGGGGGGGCCGAGTTCGCCCCTCTGGCGGCCGACGTGCAGCACCTGGGCGAACGGATCTCGCGCCACTTCTCCGAGGTGCTCCTGCGCACCCAGGCCATCGGCAAGGAGGTGGGCGCGGCGCGGAGCCTGCTGGGTGCCTCGAACGCCGCAAGTGCCGGACCCGTGGGAGCCCAGGACTCTGCATCCGGAGAACTCCGGGGAATGCTCGCCGCGCTGGACGGCAGCGACGCCCTCCTGGCCGAGCTGGGCGCGCGCGCCGCGCAGGCCTCCGCCGGAATTCGGGAGAGCTCGGGGGACCTGGCCGGGCGGGTCGGCGCCATCCTCACGAACCTCCAGACCCAGGATGCCACGCGCCAGAAACTCGAGCACGTGCGCGACAGCCTGCGCCTGCTCGCCCGCTCTCTGCGGGAGCCCGCGGGCGCCGGAGACGATCCCGCGGGTCTCGCCGCAGCCCTGGCGGGGCTCCAGCGCACGCAGCTTCGCCGCGCCCGGGAGGAGTTCGGCCGGGCCATGACCGAGATCGAAGGGGCCGTCCGGGGCGTGACCGAGGCAACCTACCGCTTCGACGCCGCCGTGGCCGGTCTCGCCTCCGGCGGGGAGCCCGAGGGGGAGGCCGGCGCCACGGCCCTCGGAGACCTGGAGGAGCGCCTGCGGCGCGTCGCGGCAGCCCTGGGGAGCGAGGCGGCACGCAGCGCCCGCGTCGCCGAGGCCCTCTCCGCGGCTGCCGGGAGCGCCCAGGAGCTCACGGCCTACGTGGGGGAGATCGAAGAGATCGGCCTGGAGCTCGAGCTGGTGGCGGTCAACGCCATCACCCGGGCCTCGCGCACCGGGGCCCTGGGGCGGCCCCTGGCCGTCATCGCCCGGGAGATCCAGCGCCAATCCGCCGAGGCCCGGAGGAACACCGGGCAGGTGGCCGCGCGCCTGTCGCGCATCGCCGAGGGCGCCCGGGAGATCGAGACGCTCGCCCGGAGCTTCGTCGAGACCGCTCAGGCGGGCGCCCTGCGCATCGCGGGGGAGCTCCAGTGCCTTGTCGGCACTCTCGGCGGAGCCCACGCGCGGTTCGTCGAAGCGGCCGGCGAGCTGCGCTGCGGCGCGGCCGCCCTGGACACCAGCGTCGCACAGGCGGTCGGCGATCTCTCGCTTCCCGGCCGGCTCGAAAGCCTGGCCCAAGATCTGGAGCGGCGCCTGGAAGAGGTGGAAGCCGAGGCGAGAGCCGCCGCGCCGCAGGCCGCGGGCAAGACCTCCCGGGTCCTCCTGGAGGAGCTCTCCCGGGCCTACACCATGGAGTCCCAGCGCGAGATCCACCGGCTGCTCGCCGGCGATGGCGACGATGGCAAAGCGGGCACCTCCCCGGGCTGGCTGCCCCCCAGCCCGGGCTCTGGAGACCTCGGGGCCAACGTGGAGCTGTTCTGATGGCACGGCACGACGCATCGAACCCCGCAGAGCTGCGGCTCGAGGGAGAGCTCACCGTGTGGCGGGCCGGAGAGCTGCGCAACGCCCTCGCCACGGCCCTGGCGTCGGGTACGGACGTGGCGCTCGACCTCGGGGGCGTCGAGGCAGCCGACGCCGCAGGCCTCCAGCTCTTGTGTGCGGTCCACCAGACTGCCGCCGCAAGAGGGCACACCCTTCGGGTTCGGCTCGGCGCCGCCGTGAGTCAGGCGGCCCAGCGAGCGGGGCTTCGGCCCCGGGTAGGGTGCCGTTCGGGCTGTCTGTGGACAGGAGAGGAAGGATGAGCAAGCGCATCTTGACCGTGGACGACTCGGCGAGCATCCGTCAGGTGGTGTCCTTCACCTTGAAGGGCGGGGGCTACGAGGTGGTGGAGGCGGTGGACGGCAGGGACGCCCTGGCCAAGCTGAACGGCGCGCCCATCCACCTGGTCGTCACCGACCTCAACATGCCCAACCTCGACGGGATCGGGCTCATCCGGGAGCTGCGCGCCCAGCCCGCCACGAAGTTCACGCCGATCCTCATGCTCACCACCGAGAGCCAGGACGCCAAGAAGCAGGAGGGCAAGGCCGCCGGGGCGACGGGCTGGATCGTCAAGCCCTTCAAGCCCGACCAGCTCCTGGCCGTGGTGAAGAAAGTGCTCGGGTGATATCCATGGACCCGCACCGCGAGGCATATCTGCTGGAAGCCCAGGAGCTCCTGGCCGAGCTCGAGACCGGCCTGCTGGAGCTCGAAGAGGCCGCCGGCGACGCCGAGCTCGTGGGCCGGGTCTTCCGGGCCCTGCACACGATCAAGGGCTCGGGGGCCATGTTCGGCTTCGACGAGGTGGCCGCCTTCACCCACGAAGTGGAAAACGCCTTCGACCGGGTGCGCAGCGGCACCCTGGCAGTGAGCCGCGAGCTCGTGGACATCGGCCTGGGCGCCAAGGACCACGTCCGGGCGCTCCTCGCGGGCTCGGGCGAGCCCCGGACGGGGGAGGACGTGCTGGAGCGCCTGCGGGCGCTCACCGGGGGCGGGGCCGAAGAGGGGGCAGCCCCCTCCCAGGCCTCAGAGGGGGCCGCGGGGTCCGATCCCGAGGCTGCCGCCGATGCCACCTACCGCATCCGGTGGAAGCCCGGCCCCGGGCTTTTTGCCACGGGCACCAACCCCCTGGTGCTCCTGGACGAGTTGCGGGCGCTCGGCTCCTGCCGGGTCGTGGCCCAGACCGGAGACGTGCCGGCCCTCGACGCCCTCGATCCCCAGGAGTGCCGCCTCTACTGGGACGTCATCCTCACCACCGGGCGCGGGCGGGACGCCATCGAAGACGTCTTCCTCTTCGTCTCGGGCGAAGGCGAGGTGCGCATCGACCTCATCGACGCCGCCGGGGTCTCGGGCTGCGAAGCCGACTACAAGAGGCTCGGGGAGATCCTCGTGGAGCGGGGAGATCTGAGCGTGGAGGAGATGCGGGCCGCCCTGGCGGAGCAGAAGCGCTTTGGCGAGATCGTGGCGGACAAGGGGCTCGTCTCCCCCTCCCAGGTGGAGTCGGCCCTGGCCGAGCAGCAGGCGGTGCGCCAGGCCCGCCAGGCCCGGCAGACCCAGGCGCCGTCCGAGGGCGAGGCGGCGTCGAGCATCCGGGTGCCCTCGGAGAAGCTCGACCGGCTCGTGGACCTGGTGGGGGAGCTGGTCATCGCCCAGGCGCGCCTCACCCAGACGGCCAACACCCGGGCCGACCCGGCGCTCGTGGCCATCGCCGAGGACCTGGAGCGCCTGGCCTCCGAGCTTCGCGACAACACCCTCAACATCCGCATGGTCCCCATCGGGACCACCTTCGGCCGCTTCCGGCGCCTGGTGCGCGATCTCTCCGCCGAGCTCGGAAAGGAGATCGACCTCGTCACCGACGGGGCCGAGACCGAGCTCGACAAGACCGTGATCGAGCGCCTGGGCGACCCCCTGGTGCACCTGATTCGCAACTGCCTGGACCACGGCATCGAGGCCCCCGAGGTCCGGGCCGCCGCGGGCAAGCCCCGCCGGGGCACCGTGCGGCTGTCGGCGGCCCACGAGGGGGCGAGCGTCGTCCTCGCCATCGCCGACGACGGCCGGGGGCTCGATGCCGAGGCCATCCGCGCCAAGGCGGTGGAGAAGGGCCTCCTGTCCCCCGACGCCCGCCCGCCCGAGCGGGAGCTCTTCGACCTGGTCTTCGCCCCGGGGTTCTCCACGGCGAAGGCGGTGACGGGAGTCTCGGGCCGCGGTGTGGGCATGGACGTGGTGCGCCGCGCCATCGAGGCGCTGCGGGGGACGGTGGAGCTGGCGAGCCGCCCCGGGCGGGGCACTTCTGTCACCGTTCGGCTGCCCCTGACCCTCGCCATCATCGAGGGGCTGCTCGTGGGGGTGGGCGGCGAGCGCTACGTGGTGCCCCTCTCCCTGGTGGAGGAGTGCGTGGAGCTCGCCCAGGCGGACCGGGTGCGGGCCCGGGGCCGGAGCACCGTGGAGGTGCGCGGGCACCTGGTTCCCTACGTGCGGCTGCGGGAGTGGTTCGGGGCCGGCGGCCGCCCGCCCGAGATCGAACAGGTGGTGGTCGTGCGCCTCGAGGAGGGCCGCTTCGGCTTCGTGGTGGACGGCGTGATCGGCCAGCACCAGACCGTCATCAAGCCCCTGGGGCGCATGGTGCGCGAGGTGGAAGGCCTGTCGGGGGCGACGATCCTGGGGGACGGTGCGGTGGCCCTCATCCTCGACCCGCCCCGCATCGTGCAGGGGGTAGAGGAGGCCGCTCGGCGGGCGGCGTGAGACTGGCGCGTCGACGGAAGAATGGACCTGGGGCCATCGCCCCGATTTACGGGAGGAACGAACGATGAAGAACGTCAAGCTGGGAACCAAGCTCATCGGCGGCTTCGCGGCGGTGGCCGCCATCACCGCGGCGGTCGGCCTCTTCGGCATCTACGAGATGCGCAGCATCAACGGGCACGTGAAGGATCTCGGGCACGTGCGCCTGCCCGGCGTGGCGAACATGGCCGATGCCCAGACCCAGCTCACCCGGGTGCAGTCGGCCTTGCGCACCCTCATGAGCCCTTACATCGACGAAGAAACCCGGGAGCGCCAGTACCGAAACATCGAGGACGGGCGGCAGAAGTACCGGGAGGCCCTGGGCGCCTACGAGCCCCTGCCCAAGACGGCCCGGGAGGCCGAGATCCTTGCCCGGTTCCATCCCCTGGTGCGCGCGGCGGCGGAGAGCAACAACCAGGCGGCGGAGCTCTCCCGGAAGGTACAGGAGCTCGACGTCCTCAATCCAAACGCCTTCCTGGCGAGCCTGGAGACCTTTCGGGGGGACCACTACCGGCTCCAGACCCAGGTGGCGGAGCTCCTCCTGGCCATGAAGCCCTTCCAGGGGGGGGAGGACCCCACCGCCTGTGACTTCGGGCGGTGGCTCGGCGGGTTCCAGACCCGCAACCCGAAGATCGCCGAGACCCTCAAGGGCGTCCGCCTCCACCACGACCTCTTCCACCACGCGGTGCGCGACATCAAGAGCGCGGCGGCCAACGGCAACTACGAGACCGCGGCCGGCCAGTTCCAGGGCCGTCTGATGACCGCCGCGGAGGAGGTGTTCCGGCACTTCGACGCCCTGCGGGCCGAAGCGGTGGCCGCCCGGGATACCTTCGGGGCGATGTCGGACGTCCTCCTGGGCGAGGCCCGGCTGCGGACCGACGAGGTCCTTCGCCTCGCGGAGGAGCTCGTGGCCGTCAACGATGAGGCAGCGGAAGCGGCCGTGGCCGAAGCGGTGGCGGACGGCCGCAAGGGAATGATCGGGGCGGGCGCCGGGGTCGGGGTGGGGGTGCTGCTCGCCCTGGCCCTGGGGGTCGTGCTGACCCGGGGCATCACCCGGCCCGTGACCCTGGGGGTCGCCTTCGCCCGCAAGCTGTCCGAGGGGGACCTGACACAGACCCTCGACGTGGACCAGAAGGACGAGATCGGGGTGCTGGCGCAAGCCATGAAGCAGATGGCGGAGAAACTGCGCGAGGTGGTGGGCGAGGTGCAGACCGCCTCGGACCAGGTGGCGTCGGGGAGCCAGGAGATGAGCTCCACCTCCGAGCAGATGAGCCAGGGGGCCACCGAGCAGGCGGCTTCCATCGAGGAGGTGACCTCCAGCATGGAAGAGATGGCGGCCAACATCCGCCAGAACGCCGACAACGCCGCCCAGACCGAGAAGATCGCCCTCCAGGCCGCGGGCGACGCCAGGGAAGGGGGCCAGGCCGTGGGCAAGACGGTCTCTGCTATGAAGGAGATCGCCGAGAAGATCTCCATCATCGAGGAGATCGCCCGGCAGACGAACCTCTTGGCGCTCAACGCCGCCATCGAGGCGGCCCGGGCCGGGGACGCGGGCAAGGGCTTCGCGGTGGTGGCGGCCGAGGTGCGAAAGCTCGCCGAGCGTAGCGGCAAGGCGGCCACCGAGATCGGCGAGCTCTCCAAATCGAGCGTCGAGGTCGCCGAGAAAGCCGGCCAGATGCTCCAGAAGATCGTCCCCGACATCCAGAAGACCGCCGAGCTCGTGCAGGAGATCGCCGCGGCCAGCAACGAGCAGAACGCCGGGGCGGGCCAGATCAACAAGGCCATCCAGCAGCTCGACCAGGTGATCCAGCAAAACGCCGGCGCCTCCGAGGAGATGGCCTCCACCGCCGAGGAGCTCTCCGGCCAGGCCGAGCAGCTCCAGACCACGGTGGCGTTCTTCCGGCTCGATGACAAGGCAAAGCGGGCCGCACCGGCGGCGCGCCGCCCGGCCCAAGCCGCCCGCAAGCGCCCCTCCGCCCAGGTGGCCCACCTGACGGCCGCGGCCAAACCCGCCAAGGCTCTCTCCACCGGCCACGGCAAGGGCAACGGCAACGGCGACGCAGCAGGCTTTGCCCTCGACCTGGGCGGCGACGCCGAGGACGCGGAATTCGAGCGGTACTGATCGGACCGATCGGTCCGATCGGGCCGATGAAGAACCCAAACCGCCTCTCGGCGGAGGAGCGATACATGGCCGCTACAGCCGGTGAACAGACCAACCAATACCTCACCTTTACCCTCGACCAGGAGCACTTCGCGGTCGAGATCGCCAAGGTGCGCGAAGTGCTGGAGTTCGGGGGGCTGACCAAGGTGCCCCGCACCCCCGAGTTCATGCGGGGGGTGATCAACCTGCGGGGCAGCGTGGTGCCCGTGGTGGATCTCAAGCGCAAGTTCGGCATGGGAGCCACCGAGGCCACCGTCTCCACCTGCGTGGTGATCGCGGAGGTGGCCGTGGACGGGGAGGCCACGGTGCTGGGGGCGCTGGCCGACTCGGTGCAGGAGGTGATCGAGCTCGACCCCGCCCAGGTGGAGCCCCCGCCGCGGATCGGGACCCGGCTTCGAACCGAGTTCATCCGGGGCATGGGCAAGCGCGACGAGGAGTTCCTGATCCTGCTCGACATCGACCGGGTCTTCTCCGCTGACGAGCTCGGGCAGGTGCAAGCGGCCGGCGAGTCCGCCGCGGCGGCGTAGGTCCTCCCGTGGAAGCGGAACAGGCGCAGGAAGGCGGCGCGACCCGCCCCGGCGCGCGCCCCGGAGGGTCGGAAGGCTGGTCCCGGGCGGCGCTCCGGGGCTCGGAGTTTCGCCGGCTGGCGGAGTTCGTGCAAGGTCACTGCGGCATCCGCATGCCCGAGGCCAAGCGTGTCATGGTAGAGTCGCGGCTGCGCAAGCGACTGCGGGTCCTCGGACTTCCGTCCTTCCGGGCCTACTGCGACTATGTCTTCGGCTCCCGCGGCGAAGGGGAGCGCGTCCACCTGGTGGACGCCCTCACCACCAACAAGACCGACTTCTTCCGGGAACCCCAGCACTTCGAGTACCTGGTGCGTGCGGCCCTGCCCCAGCTCGTGCGCGAAGCGGGTTCCGGGGTGCGCCGCCCCCTGGCAGCGTGGAGCGCCGCCTGCTCCACCGGGGAGGAGCCCTACACCTTGGCCATGGTCCTCTCGGAGGTGGCAGAGGGGCTGCCCGGGTTTCGGTTCCAGGTTCTCGCTACCGACATCTCCACCCGCGTCCTGGAGCGTGCCCGGAACGCTGTGTACGCCGAAGAACGGGTGGAGCCGGTGCCCGCCCCCCTGCGCCGAAAGTATCTCCTGCGCAGCCGCGACCGCACCCAGGGGCTCGTGCGCGTGGCCCCGGAGCTTCGCTCGACGGTGCGCTTTCGCCACCTCAACCTCCTCGACGCCGACTTCGGCCTGCGGGAGCCCCAGGACGTGATCTTTTGCCGCAACGTGATGATCTACTTCGACCGGGAGACCCAGGAAGGGGTCCTGAACCGGCTGTGCCGTCACCTGGCCCCCGGGGGCTACGTCTTCCTGGGCCACTCGGAGACGATCAACGGCCTGCGGGTGCCACTTCGGCCCGTGGCACCCACGATCTACCGCCTCACGGGCGAGGCCCCGTGAGGACCACGGTCCCGTCCACTGCGTCCACCCTGTCCACTGTGTCCACCGCGTCCGCCCCCCCGGAGCGTTCATGAAGCCCATCCGCGTCCTGGTGGTCGACGACTCCGCCCTGGTGCGCCAGGCGCTGACCGACGTGCTCACGTCCGACCCCGAGATCCAGGTCATGGCCACGGCCCAGGACCCCTACGTGGCGGCGGAGCGGATGCGGCAGGAGACGCCCGACGTCATTACGCTGGACGTGGAGATGCCCCGGATGGACGGGATCACCTTCCTGAGAAAGCTCATGAGCCAGCACCCGATCCCGGTGGTCATCTGCTCGAGCCTCGCGGAGGAGCGCGCCGAGACCACCCTCAGGGCCCTGGAGTACGGGGCGGTGGAGATCATCCAGAAGCCCAAGCTCGGCACCAAGCAGTTCCTGGAAGAGTCCCGGGTGCGCATCTGCGACGCGGTGAAGGCCGCGGCCCGGGCACGGGTCAAGCGCATCGCCCCCCGGCGGGCGGTGGAGGCCAAGCTCACCGCCGATGCGGTGCTTCCCAAGCCCCGACCCGGGTCAGCGGCCATGGCCGAGACGACGGAGAAGGTAGTGGTGGTGGGCGCGTCCACCGGGGGCACCGAGGCTCTGCGGGTCTTTCTGGAGGCGCTTCCCGTCGGCGGCCCGGGCACCGTGATCGTGCAGCACATGCCCGAGGGCTTCACGGCCGCCTTCGCCCGGCGCCTCGACGGCCTGTGCCGGGTCACGGTCAAGGAGGCCGCCGACGGCGACACGGTGCTCCGGGGCCAGGCCCTCATCGCCCCGGGCAACCGCCACACGATCCTCAAGCGCAGCGGCGCCCGCTACCACGTGGAGGTGCGCGACGGGCCGCTGGTGTCGCGCCACCGCCCCTCGGTGGACGTGCTCTTCCGCTCGGCGGCGCGCTACGCGGGCCGAAACGCCGTGGGGGTGATCCTTACCGGCATGGGGGACGACGGCGCCCGGGGCATGGCCGAGCTCAAGGAGGCCGGCGCCCACACCATCGCCCAGGACGAGGCCACCTGCGTGGTCTTCGGCATGCCCCACGAGGCCATCAAGCGGGGGGCGGCTGACCAGGTGCTGCCGCTCCCGGCCATCGCGGCGGCCGTGTTGCGGGAGCACCGGTGAGGTCTTCGGCCGTTCCGAAGTTGCGGCCGCCCGCCCCTAAGGCCCCCCCGGGCGCGGGCCGGGCCCCGGAGGTCAACCTCCACCCCGGCGATCACCACGTGGCCGCCGGGCCGGTGGTGATCCGCACCTTGCTCGGTTCCTGCATCTCGGCCTGTCTCTACGACCCCGTGCGCCGGGTGGTGGGAATGAACCACTTCCTCCTGGGGAACCGCCGCTACGCCCGGGACCTGCGGGTGACCCTGAGCGAGGCGGGGCGGTACGGCATCCACGCCATGGAGCTCGTGATCAACGGGATGCTCGCCTTGGGGGCCCGGCGGGAGAACCTGCGGGCCAAGGCCTTCGGGGGCGGCGCGGTGCTGGAGAGCGGCGATCGCGCCGACAACTTCTTCTGCGTGGGCGACGTGAACCGGCGCTTCGTGCTCGAGTTCCTGAAGAACGAGGACATCCCCCTGGTCGCCTCTGACCTCGGCGGCGACTCGGGGCGTGTCATCTACTTCTCGTCCGAAGACTACTCGGTGCATGTGCGCAGGATCGGCGGGCGGGCTCGCCGGCAGCTCGCGCGCCGGGACCACCGCTTCTGGCAGGAGAAGATCCGGGCGCAGGAGCAGTTGGCCGCCGAGCCCGAGCTGTGGTAGGGAAGGGCTCAACTTTCCCGGCAAACGGCCGATCGGTTGGGCACGGCGGCACGGGACCCATGGCGCGGCGGGGACGAATGGGGGGCACCAGACCCATCCGTTCCTTCCGTCCCATGGGTCCCATCGCGTTTCCCGACGGAGCAACCAGCAGTGATCGCAGCAGCCCTCCTCGGCCTCGCCCAGAACGCGGCCTTCCTCCTGTCCCTGTGCCTCGTCTTCGACGTCCTTGCGGCGCAACGGCTGCGCGGCCCCTCGCGGCTGCGCCAGGTGATCGTGGGGCTGGCCACCGGCGCCATGGGCATCGGGGTGATGCTCACGCCCTGGCCCATCTCTCCCGGCCTCTTCTTCGACACCCGCTCGGTCCTCCTGGCCACGGCGGGGCTCTTCTTCGGCGCCGTACCGACCGCCATCGGAGTGGCCATCACCGCGGCCTTCCGCACCTTCCAGGGAGGCCCCGGCGCCGGCGTGGGGGTGGGCGTGATCCTCACCTCGGGCCTCCTGGGCATCGCCTGGCGCCGCCTGCGCCGAGAGCGGCTGGCGGAGTTGTCGTGGGGGGAGCTCTACGCCTTCGGGTTCGTCGTCAACGGGGCCATGTTGGCCTGGATGCTGGGGCTCCCGAAGCCGCTGGCGTGGGAAGTGCTCTCGGCGATCACGACTCCGGTGCTCCTCATCTATCCCCTGGGGCAGATGCTGGTGGGCATGCTGCTGAGCAACCGGCTGCACCAGGAGCGCCTCGGACAGTCCCTGGCCGAGAGCGAGGCCCGGTGGAACCAGGTGCTGAGCACCGCCCAGGACGCCATCATCATGATGGACCCAGAGGGAAGGATCTCCCTCTGGAACGACGCCGCGGTGCGCCTCTTCGGCTACGCGCGGGAGGAAGCCCTCGGGCAGGATCTCCACCGGTTCCTCGCCCCGGGGCGCTTCCGCGACGCCTTCTCCCGAGGGATCGACGGGTTTCGGGACCACGGACAGGGCAACGCCGTGGGGCGGGTGCTCGAGCTCGCGGCGCTGCGCAAGCGGGGGGAGGAGTTCCCCGTGGAGCTCTCCGTCTCGGCCGTCTCCCTGGGTGGGCAGTGGCACGCCGTCGGCATCCTGCGCGACGTCACCGCGCGGAAGCATATCGAGGAGGAGCTGCGCACCCTCTCCCGGGCGGTGGAGCAGAGCCCGGCCTCGGTGGTCATCACCGACCGGGAAGGCTCCATCGAGTACGTCAACCCCAAGTTCTGCGAGCTCACGGGCTACACCCCGGAGGAGGCTCGGGGCCAGAACCCGCGCATCCTCAAGGCCGGCACCCAGCCCGACGACCACTACGCCCAACTTTGGAAGACGATCACAGCGGGCGAGACCTGGCGCGGGGAGTTCCACAACAAGAAGAAGAACGGGGAGCTCTACTGGGAGTTCGCCTCCGTCTCGCCCATCCTGGACAGTGCCGGAGCCGTGACCCACTTCCTCGCAGTCAAGGAGGACGTGACCGAGCGCAAGGAGCGGGAGCAGGCCCTGGCGGAGAGCGAGCAGCGGTACCGCAGTCTCTTCGAGGGAAACCACGCCGCCATGCTCCTCATCGATCCGGCCTCCGGGGCGATCGTCGACGCGAACCCGGCGGCCTGCGCCTATTACGGGCACTCCCGGGAGGAGCTCACCGCCCTCAAGATCACCGACATCAACACCCTGACCCAGGAAGAGGTGTTCGCCGAGATGGCCCGGGCCCAGCAGCGGCGGCACTTCTCCTTCCGGCACCGCCTCTCTTCCGGGGAGGTTCGCGACGTGGAGGTCTACAGCGGGCCCTTGGACCTGAAGGGCCGCAAACTCCTCTACTCCATCGTCGTCGACGTTACCGACCGGGTGCGCGCCGAGCGGGAGCTGCGGGAGACGGTGGACCAACTGGAGGAGGCCACCGCCCGGGCCAACGCCCTGGCGGCGGAGGCGACCCAGGCGAGCGCGGCAAAGAGCGAGTTCCTGGCCAACATGAGCCACGAGATCCGAACGCCCATGAACGGCGTGATCGGGATGACGGGGCTCCTGCTGGACACGGGGCTCACGGCCGAGCAGCGCCGCTACGCCGAAGCGGTGCGCACCAGCGGGGAGAGCCTGCTGCGCATCATCAACGACATCCTGGATTTCTCGAAGATCGAGGCGGGCCGGCTGGAGCTCGAAGCCCTGGACTTCGACCTGCACGGGCTCTTGGAGGACTTTTCGGCGGCGCTGGCGGTGAAGGCCCACGAGAAGGGTCTGGAGTTCGTATGCGGGGCCGATCCGGACGTGCCGGTGCGGCTGCGGGGCGACCCGGGGCGGCTGCGCCAGGTGCTCAACAATCTGGTGGGCAACGCGGTGAAGTTCACCGAGCGCGGCGAGGTGGCGGTGACCGTCGGCCTTGCCGGCGGAAGGGGCGAGGGGAGGGCGCGCGCGCCGAGCGCGCCGTTCTTGGATGACGGCCGCCTCGGCGAGGCGGCCCCACCGAACCCCGTGAAGCTGCGCTTCACGGTGCGGGACACGGGCATCGGGATACCGGCGGACAAGCAGGGCCAACTCTTCGAGAGCTTTACCCAGGTGGACGCTTCCACCACGCGCCGGTACGGTGGCACGGGGCTGGGGCTCGCCATCGCCAAGCGGCTGGCCGAGCAGATGGGGGGCACCATCGGAGTGTCAAGCGAACCTGGCCGGGGGTCGGAGTTCTGGTTCACGGCGCGCCTGGGCCTTGTGCCCCCCGCCGTGGAAGCCGCGTCCAAGGCTGCGGCAACCGACCTGCGGGGCGTGCGGGCGCTGGTGGTGGACGACAACGCCACCAACCGGGAGCTCCTGCGGGTGCGCCTGGCCTCGTGGGGCATGGCGCCCGCCGAGGCCGTCGACGGCCCCGGGGCGCTGGGGGCGCTGCGGCGGGCGGCGGGGGGCGGCGCGCCCTTCGGCATGGCGATCCTCGACATGCAGATGCCGGGGATGGACGGGGAGGAGCTGGGGCGGGCCATTCGCGCCGACGCCGCGCTTTCGTCCACGGTGCTCGTGATGATGACCTCGGTGGGCCAGCGGGGGGATGCGCGGCGCATCGCCGAAGCGGGCTTCGACGCCTACCTCATCAAGCCGGTGCGCCAGTCCGAGCTCCTCGACTGCCTGGCCGACGCCTGGGCGGCGCGGGGCGAAGAGAAGGCGCCCCACCCCCTGGTGACGCGCCATACGGTGCGCGAGAGCCGAAGCCCCGGACCGACCTCGGCCGCGCTCCTGACGGGGCGGGTGCTCCTGGCCGAGGACAACGCCACCAACCAGGACGTGGCCCTGGGCATCCTGGCCAAGCTGGGGCTTCGGGCCGACGCCGTGGCCAACGGTCGCGAGGCCCTGGAAGCCCTGGCTGCCGTGCCCTACGATGTGGTGCTCATGGACGTGCAGATGCCCGAGATGGACGGGTTCGAGGCTACCCGGCGCATCCGCGACCCGGCCTCGGGGGTGCACAACCGCGCCGTGCCCATCATCGCCATGACCGCCCATGCGCTGGCGGGGGACCGGGAGCGGTGCCTGCGGGCCGGGATGAACGACTACCTGCCCAAGCCCGTGGAGCCCCGAGCGCTGGGCGAGACGCTCGGCAAGTGGCTTCCCCGCAAGGCGCAGGGGGAGCCGCCGGAGCGAGGCGAGGACAGGGAACGGGCCGGGACGGCGAGACCCAAGGGCCCGCCGACGTTCGACCGGGACGGCCTGCTGCGGCGCCTCATGGGCGACGAGAACCTGGCCCGGCGCATCCTGGCGGGCTTCGTCGAGGACGTCCCCCGCCAGCTCGCCGCCCTGGAGAAGGCCTTGGCCGAGGGCGACGCGGCGGAGGCCGAGCGCCGGGCCCATACGCTCCACGGGGCCTCGGCGGTCGCGGGTGCCGAGGCGCTGCGGGTCCTCGCCCGGGAAGCCGAGGACGACGCCCGCCGCGGCGACCTGCCGGCCGCTGCAGCGAAGCTGCCCGCCCTGAAGGGGGCCTTCGAACGGGTGCCGCGGGAGGCGAATCGGATGATGAAGGCCGGGACACAAACGGCAGAGGGACCGATGCACAGCGAAGAGGGCGAAAGCCCGTAGGGGCGCACAGCGTGCGCCCGCCGGAGCGCCCCATCCCCCGCGGGCGCACGCCGTGCACCCCTACGAGCCTGCGCGGAGCGCAACGGCGCCGAGCGGGACCACCGGGGGAGAAGGAAGAGCCACGTGAACATCCTCATCGCCGAAGACGACCCGACCTCCCGCGCGGTCCTCGTCGGCGTGCTCGGGAAACTGGGGCACGAGGTTACCGAGGCGTGCGACGGAGCGGCGGCCTGGGAGCTGGCCCGGGAGCCCGGGGCTCCCCGGCTCCTCCTCCTGGACTGGATGATGCCCGAGTTGGACGGCGTGGAGCTCTGCCGCCGCCTCAAGGAGTGCCAGCCCGACGCCCCTCCCTACGTGATCCTCGTCACGGCCCGGAGCGCCAAGGCAGATCTTGCCCGCGGCCTCGATGCCGGAGCCGACGACTACGTGGTGAAGCCCTTCGACCCGGAGGAGCTTCGAGCCCGCATCGACGTGGGCACGCGGATGCTGGCCCTCCAGGCGCGCCTCGCCGGAAAGATCGGGGAGCTCCAGGCAGCCCTGGGAGAGATCCGGACGCTTCGCGGCATCATCCCCATCTGCGCCGGGTGCAAGAAGATCCGCAACGAGCAGGGCGCTTGGACCCGGCTCGAGGCCTACATCCGCGAGCACTCCCACGCGGAGTTCAGCCACGGCCTGTGCGAGGAGTGCGTCGAGCGCCTCTACCCCGAGTTTGTGGCAGAGGCGAAGCCTCCCGAGGACGGCTGAGAGGCGGGGGCTGGGGGGCCGGAAGCCGGCCCTCCAGGATGCACCCGGGGGCGCCCGGATCGCAGGGGGTGCGGCGCCGGGCGCAGGCCCCCTTTTGGCTCTCTTTCGGCTCGTTTGGGTAGACCCGCTGGTGCGCAATCTCGGGGTCTAGGTCCGTAGGGGCGCACTGCGTGCGCCCGCAAGGGGCTGCGCTCGTCCTCGGGGGCG
>JBFLZB010000105.1 GCA_040756475.1 Thermodesulfobacteriota bacterium | reverse complement strand
TTGTTCCCTTCTCGGGTGACGTCGGAGGGTGGGGCGCGTTCGCCGAACGCGCCGCGCTCTTGGGTGGTGGCCCCGACGGGCCCGGACGGACGCCTCGGCGAGGCGTCCCTGCCCGACCCAAACCCAGTCCGTAGGTCGGGGCTCGCCCCGACGTAGCGGCTGGAAGGGCCGGCCTGCGGCGGCTCCTACAGGGTGGGCGAGGAGCCTCGCCGGGGGGGCTGTGCCGCTACGCGCCGCCGAGCTCCGACCCCGCCGCACCCGCACGGGGGAACTTCACGGCTTCCACGAAGACGTAGGCCGCCTGGAGCGCCTCGGTGGGGCACAGGGGGAAGCACTCCTTGCAGTCCCAGCACTCCTTCGCGGCGATCTCGGGGACGAAGGCGATCTCCTTGCGGGGCCCCCGGTCCACGAAGCCCACGGCGTTCTTCTTCTTCACCTCGGCGCAGTAGCGCACGCACAGGCCGCAGTGGATGCAGAAGGAGTTCTCCTTCTCGAACCGGTCCCGGTCGGCCCCATACACACCGGCCAGGGCCTCGAGCCGGGGAGAGTCGGGGGCGTGGGCCAGGTACATCTCGAGGATCGTCTTGCGGATCCGGTCCAGGGTCTCGGACCGGGTGCGCACCACGAGCTGGTTCTCCACCGGATAGACGCAGCTCGCCACGCGGTTGGTGCGGCCCCGGCTCTCCACCTCCACGAGGCACAGCCGGCAGCTCCCGAAGGGCTCGAGCTTCTCGTGGTGGCACAGGGTCGGGATGGAGATGCCCGCGCCGTGGGCCGCCTGGAGCAGCGTCATGCCCTCGGTGGCGGCCACCTCCCTGCCGTCGATCTGCAAGCGGATCTCACGCATCACGATTGCTCCTTCTCTCGCTTGCTCTTTCTCTCGATGGTTCGCTGGTCTTCCGGCACCGGGGGCGGCACCGGCTCGCCCGAGAGCTTCCTCACGGCGGCAAAGCGCGGGGGACAGGCCTCGATGCAGGTCCCACACTTGGTGCACTTTTCCTGGTCCACGATATGGATGAGGTTCTTTGCGCCGGTGATGGCCTCGGAGGGGCACTTGCGCCGGCAGCTCCCGCAGGCCTGGCACTTTTCCGGGTCGATGTAGAAGGCGATGAGCTCCTTGCAGGCGAGGGCGGGGCAGCGCCTCTCCCGGATGTGGGCCTCGTACTCCTGGCGGAAGTAGTGGAGCGTGCTCAGGAAGGGATTGGGGCCGGTCTTGCCCAGCGCGCACAGCGCACCCTCGGTGGCCGTCTCCGAGAGGGTCTGGAGGAGCTCGATGTCCCCGTCGCGACCCCGGCCCTCGGTGATGCGGGTCAGGACCTTGAGCATCTGCTTGAGGCCCTCGCGGCAGGGGACGCACTTGCCGCAGGACTCGTCGGTGAGGAAGGCCGTGAAGTACCGGGCCACGTCCACCATGCAGGTTTCTTCGTCCATGACGATCATGCCGCCCGAGCCCATCATCGAGCCGGCCTCGGCGAGCTCGTCGAACCCCACCGGCAGGTCGAGCAGGTGCTCGGGGATGCACCCTCCCGAGGGGCCGCCCGTCTGCACCGCCTTGAACTTCTTTCCTCCCGGGATGCCCCCGCCGATCTTGAAGATGATGTCCCGAAGGGGCATGCCCATGGGCACTTCCACCAGACCCGTGTTGGTGATCTTCCCCACCAGGGAGAAGATCTTGGTCCCCTTGCTCCCCGCGGTGCCGAGCTGGGTGAACTTCTCGGCGCCCCCGTTGATGATGAGCGGCACGTTGGCCCAGGTCTCCACGTTGTTGAGCACGCTGGGCCGGTCCCACAGGCCCTTGATGTTGGAGCGGATGTACTTGGGGCGCGGCTCCCCCACCCGGCCCTCCAGGGCCGTCATGAGCGCCGTGGACTCCCCGCACACGAACGCGCCGGCCCCCTGGTGCACCTTCACCGTGAAGTCGAAGCCCGAGCCCAGGATGTTCTTCCCCAGGAGGCCGTGCTCCTCGGCCGTGCGGATCGCCAGGTGCACGTTCTCCACCGCCAGGGGATACTCCTGGCGCACGTAGATGTAGCCCTCCTGCGCGCCCACGGCGTACCCGCCGATGGCGAGCCCCTCGAGGACGCAGTGGGGATTGCCCTCCAGGAGGCTGCGGTCCATGTAGGCCCCGGGGTCTCCCTCGTCGGCGTTGACGATCACGTACTTGGGCTCGCCGGGGGCCTTGCGAGACCCCTCCCACTTGGTGCCCGCGGGAAATCCGCCGCCCCCCCGGCCCCGCAGGTTCGCGGCCTTCACCTCCTCCAGCACCCCCTCGGGGGTCATCCCCGTGAGGGCCTTGGCCAGGGCCGAGTAGCCCCCCTGGGCGAGGTAGTCGTGGATGCTCTTGGGGTCGATGCTCCCGTTGCCGCCGAAGACGAGCCGCTTCTGGTACCGGTAGAAGGGAATTTCCGCCTCGTGGGCGATCTTCTCGCCGGTGGCCGGGTCCTCGTAGAGCAGGCGCTCCACCAGGCCACCCCCCCCCACCGTCTTCTCCACGATCTCGGGCACGTCTTCCGGCTTGATCTGCAGGTAGCAAGTCTCGTCGGGGTGGATGACGATGATGGGGCCCCGCTCGCAAAACCCGTGGCAGCCGGTCCTGCGCACCTCCACCTCGCCCCCCAGTCCGCGCCGGGCGATCTCCTCGTCGAGGGCCGCCGCCACCTCCTTGCAGCCGCACGCGAGGCAGGCGGAGCCCGAGCACAGGGTGATGCAGCGCTTGCTCGGGTCCCGGGTGGCGAGGATGCCCTTTCTCAGCTCTTCCAACTCGGCCGGTGAACCTATCCGTGCCATGCCCGTTCCTTAGTCGTAGTTGCGCAGCACTTCTGCGGTTTCCCCCGGAGTCACCTTCCCGTGGGTCTTCCCGTCGATCTCCATCACCGGCCCGAGCGCGCAGCAGCCCAGGCAGTTGACGGTCTCCAGGCTGAAGCGCAGGTCCAGGTCGGTTTCTCCGGGCCGGATGCCGGTGACGTCCTGCACGGTGTCGAGCACCCGCTGGGCCCCGCGGACGTGGCAGGCCGTGCCCACGCAGATGTGGACGCGGTGGCGCCCCTTGGGAACCAGGCTGAAGGCCTTGTAGAAGGTGGCGATGTGCTGGATCCGCGTCATGGGCACTTGCAGCCGCTCGCCGACCCGCTCCAGGGCTTCCTTGGGCAGCCAGTGATTCTGGGCCTGGATGTCGAGGAGGACCTGGATGAGGGAGCTCTCCTCGCAGCCGTGCTTGTCGATGATCTGGTCGATTCTCGCTAGGTCCATGGGTTTTCGTCCTAAGAGAGCTGTCAGCTAGCCTTCACGCCGGCGCGTAGCACTTCGCCGCAGGGTCGTAGCGCACCAGTCCGTGCCGGGTGGAGCTGCTCAGATGCCGGGACACTTCCGACGGCGTCAGGCCCAGGCTGCTGGCGATCTCGCCCACCGGGAGGGGCTTTTCCTGGAGCAGCGACGCGATCTGGCTCATGGCGAGCTTTTCGCCCACCGTCTCCTGGAACAGGCGCTCGAACTCCTCCCCGGCAAAGAAGGCGTCGTACTGCTCTTCGGTGGGGAACTGGAGCCGCAGCCGCTCCCGCTCCAAGAGCTTGATGTAGGGGACGAGCTTCGTCGCCGCCTCCAGCTTGCGGGCCAGCGCGAAACCGCCCGCCTCTTCGCCGCCCCAGAGGGGACCCAGCTCGGAGATCTGGCCGCTGAAGTCGTTGACGTGCTCCACGAACCGGGTGCCCTCCGAGCCGGAGATGAACTCGATGCGCAGCCGCCCCGGGTCGATCCCGATGGCCTGGAGGAGCCTCTTGCCGATGTGGGAGATCCTCAGGGCATGGAAGTTCCCGTGGGTGGTGTAGTTGCACTCGTTCAAGCGGCAGCCGGCGATGAAGACGCCGTCGGCGCCCTTGGCGAAGGCGCGCAGGATGAAGGAAAGGTCGACCCTGCCCGTACACATGACGCGCAGGAGCCGGATCTCGGTTCGGTACTGTAGTCTGGAAACTCCAGCCAGGTCCGCAGACCCGTAGCCTCACCAGTGGCAGACGAAGCCGAGGATCTTGGCCTTGAATTTCTGGCTCATGCGACCGCTCCTCCCGTGTTGGAGAATGGATGTCGTCTCTTACTCGCCTACGGCGGCGTCGATCTGGCTCAGGAACTCCTCGTCGGTGAAGTGTTTGAGCGAGATGGCCCCGGTGGGGCATACCGCGTTGCACAGGCCGTCGCCCTTGCAGAGCACCGGGTTGACGCACGCCTTCTTGCCGCGCCCGGTCTCGCGCAGCTCCACCGCGCCGTAGCTGCACGCCGCCACGCACTCCCCGCACGAGATGCACTTGCTCTCCTCCACCTCGCACACCGAGCCGGAGGCCACCACCGTGTCGTGGGAGAGGAGCGCCACCGCCCGGCCCGCCGCCCCGTAGGCCTGGTTGATGGTCTCCTGGAGGTTCTTGGGGTAGTGGGCCGTGCCGCACAGGTACACGCCGTCGGTGGCGAACTCCACCGGGCGCAGCTTCACGTGGGCTTCCTTGAAGAAGGCGTCGGGGCTCAGGGAGATCTGGAAGAGCTGGGCGAGCTCCCGGTTGTCCTGGCGCGGAACGACCGCCGCGGAGAGCGCCACCGTGTCCGCGTCGATGACGAGGGTCGTACCCAGGATCGGGTCGCTCGCCGTGACGCGCAGCACCGAGCGGCCCCCCGCGTTCGCGGCTTCCACCTTGGGCTTGTTCTCGGGCTCGTAGCGGATGAACCTCACGTCCCTGCCGGACGCCTCCCGGTAGTAGTCCTCCGCGAAGCCGTAGGTGCGCATGTCCCGGAAGAGGACGTAGATGTCCATCTCGGGGCGGCGCTCCTTGAGCGCGAGGGCGTTCTTCACCGCCTGGCTGCAGCAGATCCGGGCGCAGTAGTTGCGGTCGGGCTCCCGGCACCCCACGCACTGGATCATCACCAGCGACTGGGAGGCAAGCAGCCGCTCGTCGCCCCGGGCGAGGGCGTCCTCCACCTCCAGCTGGGTCAGGACCCGGTCGTCCTCGCCGTAGAGGTACTCGGTGGGCCGGTGCTCCTCGGCCCCCGTGGCGATCACGGTCACTCCGTGCCGGATTTCCTGGACCCGGCCCCGCGCCTTCACCCGGGTCACGAAGTTCCCCACGTACCCGGTGGCGCCGGCGATGGTCGCCTCCGCGGTGACGTGGACGAGCGGGTGGCGGTAGACCTTGCCCACCAGGTCCCGGACGAAGGCCTGGACGTCCATCCCCGACAGGGTGGAGTGGAGGCGGCGCGCCGTGCCTCCGAGGTCGGACTCCTTCTCCAGCAGGTACACGTGGTGCCCCTGCTCGGCGATGCTGAGCGCCGTCGTCATGCCCGCCACGCCGCCCCCCACCACCAGGGCCGCCTTGTTCACCGGGAGGTCGAACTCCTGGAGGGGCTCCAGGTGGGCCGCCCGGGCCACCGCCATGCGGATGATGTCCTTGGCCTTCTCGGTGGCGCTCTCCTTTTCCTTGGCGTGCACCCACGAGCAGTGCTCGCGGATGTTGGCCATCTCGCAGTAGTACTGGTTGATCCCGGCCTCCCGCACCGTGTCGCGAAACAGCGCCTCGAGGGTCCGCGGCGAGCAGGCGGCCACCACGACCCGGTTGAGCCCCTTTTCCCGGGTGATGTCGGTGATCTCCTTGGCGGAGTTGGTCGCGCAGGAGAAGAGCTGCTCCTGGGCGTGGACCACGTTGGGCAGGGTGCGGGCGTACTCCACCGCCGAGGGCACTCCCACGATCCGGCCGATGTTGGCCCCGCAGTGGCACACGAAGACGCCGATCCGGGGCTCCTCCGCCGAGACGTCGCGCTCCAGGGGGTACTCCCGTTCGACGGCGAGCTTGCCCCGGCGGTAGTCGAGGAACTCTCCGACCTGGGACCCGGCGGCGCTCGCGGTGAAGACCGACTCGGGGATGTCGGTGGGGCCCTGGAAGGCGCCGCTCACGAAGACCCCGGGCCGGGTCGTCTGCATGGGGTTGGCGGGGGTCGCCGACGCAAACCCGTGACTGTTGAGCGCGACGCCGAACTTGTGCGACAGGTCGTACGCGTCCGCCGGGGGGTTGAGCCCGACGGAGAGGACCACCATGTCGAACTCTTCGTCCTTCACGCCCTCCCCCGGCACGGTGTACCGGATCGTCACGTTCTTCGTCTTCGGGTCCTCCCGGACGACGGACACGTAGCTGCGGAAGAAGCGCACGTCGGAGAGCTCGGCGGCCTTCTGGTAGTAGCGCTCGAAGTCCTTGCCATAGGCTCGGATGTCGTTGTGGAAGACCGTGCAGGAGGCCTCGGCGTCGTGCTCCTTGGTGAGGATCACCTGTTTTTGCGTGTAGGTGCAGCACACCGAGGAGCAGTAGCTGTTGGCCCCGTCGCGCACCGACCGGGAGCCCACGCACTGGATCCACGCGAGCTTTCTCGGGTGCTTCTGGTCCGAGCCCCGCAGGATCTCGCCCGCGTAGGGGCCCGTGGCGCACATGAGCCGCTCGTAGTCCATGCTCGTGACCACGTTGGCGAACTCGCCGTAGCGGTATTCCCGAAGCGCCTTGGGGTCGAAGGGCGCGATGCCGGGGGAGAGCACCACGGCCCCCACCCGCACCTGGATCTTCTCCTCTTCCTGGGTGAAGTCGACCGCACCCGCCTGGCACACCGCCTTGCAGATGCCGCACTTCTTCTCCTTCAGGTACAGACAGCTCTCGTCGATGTAGGTGATCAGCGGGATGGCCTGGGAGAAGTAGACGTGTACGGCCTTGTTGAGCGAGATCCCCTGGTTGAACTTGTCGGGATACTGCACCGGACAGTACTCGACGCACGTGGTGCAGCCCGTGCACTTGTCCTCGTCGATGTACCGCGGCTTCTTCTTGAGCGTGACCTGGAAGTCTCCCGCCTCGCCTTCGACGCGATGGACTTCGGTGTACGTCAGGACTTCGATATTAGGCTGCCGGCCGACCTCGACCAGTTTGGGGGAGAGTATTCACATGGAGCAGTCGTTGGTCGGGAAAGTCTTGTCGAGCTGGGCCATGTGGCCCCCGATCGACGGCCCCTTCTCGACCAGGTAGACCTTGAAGCCGGCCGCGCTGAGATCCAGCGCCGACTGGATGCCGCTGATCCCGCCCCCGACCACCATGACGTCGCCAAACTCGCCGGGATTGCGGCTCGCGAGAAGGTCCTTCGGCTGCCCGTGGATCACGTGTACGTCTGCCATGTTCGATCGCCTCGTCAGGGTTCGGTGCGTCTGCTTCCGGTGGGTCAGAGCGCCTCCGCCAGAATCTCCATGATGTCCTTCACCTGGAGGGCGTCGGCGTCCTTCAGGCCCAGGCGGCTGTCTTCCAACATCGTGATGCAGTAGGGGCACGACGTGGCCAGCACCTGGGCGCCGGTCTCCACGGCCTGCACGACCCGCAAATCGGAGAAGCGCTCGCCCCGGGGGGTGTCCATCCAGATGCGCCCTCCGCCGCCCCCGCAGCACAGGCTGTCCTCTCGGCTGTCGGGCATCTCGGTGAGCTTGAGGCCCCGCACCTTCCGGAGCACCTGGCGCGGCTCTTCATAGATCCCGTTGTGCCGGCCCAGATAGCAGGGGTCGTGGTAGGTGACGGTCTTGGCGAACTCCCCCGTGATTTCCAACCGGCCGGACTCCAGGAGCTCGTTCAGGAACTGGTTTACGTGGACCACCTCGAAGTGGACCATGAACTCCGGGTACTCGTTCTTGAAGGTGTGGTAGCAGTGGGGGGAGGAGACCAGGACCTTCTTCACGTCGTTGTCCACGAAGGTCTTGATGTTCTCCTTGGCCAGGCGCTTGAACACCTCCTCGTCGCCCGCCTTGCGGATGCTCTCGCCGCAGCAGTTTTCCTTCGTGCCCAGGATGCCGAAGGAGACCCCGGCCTTCTGGAGCACCCGGGCGGTGGCAGCCGCCACCCTGCGCAGCCGCTTGTCGTAGCTCAGGTAGCAGCCGCTGAAGTAGAGGACCTCCATCCCCTTCTCGAAGGGCTTGACGCCGAGCTCCTTGCCCCAATCCGCCCGCTTCTCCCGCGGCTCGCCGAAGGGGTTGCCGGCGGTGCTCAGGTTGCCGCTCGCGGCGCGCACGGGCCGCACGTTCTCCGGGAAGACCCCGTACTCCGTGGCGATGCGGCGAAGTGCTACGCCCGACTCGATCTGCCGCACGTCGCGGGGGCAGCGCTCCGGGCAGGTGCCGCAGGTGGTGCAGCGCCAGATCTCCTCGTTCTCGATCTCCGTCATGCCGAACGAGCCCTGCCGCACGATCTTCCGGATGCTGAACTGCCGCACCCGGTTCCACGGGCACACCGCATCGCACAGCCCGCACTGGTAGCAGTACTTGAAGTTGTCGCCGCCGTTTTGTTTGATGAGATCGGAGATCTCTTTGTAGTCGGCTACGTTCTCCACGGGCGTCCTCAGCTCTTCCTGGAGAGGCGGGCCACGGTGTCCTGCACCTTCTGCAGCCCGAACCTGTCCACCAGGGCTTCGAGCCCGATCTCGACCTCTTCGGGCTTTGGCTGCTCGTCCTCGTCGACCTCCACCTCGCGCTCCTCGTACTTGAGCGCGCCCACCATGCACCACTTGACGCACAGGGGCTCTTCGAGCTGGGGCACGCTCTCGCACATGTCGCACTTCAACGGCAGGCCGGAGTCGGGCTCCTTGAAGAGGTCCCGGGAGGGGCAGGAGGCCCGGCACAGGGCGCACTCGTCGTACTCCTTGCCGTCGATCGTGTAGGTGTTGCGCCCCATGCACTCGGCGGGCGTGTACTCCCCCGCGTAGACGGGGACGTACACGTCTTCCAGGGGCTTGCGGAGCACCCGGACCCGGGAGCGCGCAGGGTTGTTGCCGCTGTACTTGGGCGCCGCGTGGAACGCGGAGCAGGCCACCTCGCAGGCGCGGCAGCCGTTGCACTTGTCCGCGTCGACGTGGATTCTCTTGACGGTCTTGGTCTTCTTCTTCGGTTCAGCCATGGCGGACTCCACCTCTTCGACGTTCCAACGGTTTACTGCGCCGCAGCCTCCTGGGGGGCGTCGCCGGTGCCGCTCTTCCAGATGCCCTTCTCCAGGAACTCGTCGGCCACGTAGTCCAGGCCGAGCTCTCGCAGGCTCTCTTCGGTGGGAATGCCATCCTCGTTCCAGCCCTTGAGCTTGTAATAGCTGGTCAGGAGCTGTTCCTCGAGCTCCGGGAACCGCTTCTTCCAGTGGTTTGCCGGCGGCTTGTCGTCCTTGCGGCGCATGCCCCGGCGGATGTTGTTCGCCCGCACCAGCGTCCGGTACCGCTTGACCGCCTGGGTGAGCTTTTCCTCGTCCATCTCGAACCCGGCCCCGGCCGAGATGAACTTCGGGTAGTTGTGGATGTGGTAGGGGGGCTTGAGCGGGAACGACGAGAGGCCGGCGCACATGCCCAGCGCGTCGTCGATGTAGTGCATCTTCTCCTGCCAGTCGACGATGTCGCAGCACATCTCGACGGTGGGGAAGAACGGCATGGACTTCTCGCCCCGCGGCTCCCATTCGAGCAGGATCTGCTTGAACTTGTCGTCGGGAACCTGGAACCAGTCCTTCACGAAGGCCTCACGCTCCTCCACCGTCATGAAAGGCGCCTGGGGGAACTGCCCCTCGATCTGGGTGATGTTCATCTTCTCACCCGTCGAGTACATCAGAAAGTAGATGGGATTGAGCATCGAGAGCTTCAGGGGAAGCTGCTCGTGTTTCTTGATGTTGTTGTGGGCGAACTCCTCCGCGCCCTTGCCGATCTGCTGGGCCGCCCAGTAGGTGCCGTTGGCCAGCACGTCACCGATGCCCTCCCGGCGCACGATCCGGTCGAGCAGCCACTCGAACCGGCCCTCGTTGTCGGCGGGCATGCCGGGGAAGTCCTCGTCGGTGAGGATGCCCTTCTCGTAGAGCTCGAGGGCGAAGGCCATCACCTGGGGGGCCGAGAAGCCGTCCACCCCGTACTCGGTGGCGCTCTGGGCGATGCCCAGGCCGAACTCCAGGTCCGAGAACGCCGCCATGGTGTAGGTGAGCTTCGAGAAGCACTTCATCATGTAGGTGGGCTTGCCCGGGGGCTGGATGGTGGCGCCGCACGTCATGGGGCAGTTGTAGCAGCTGATCAGCCGCCGCTGCATCTTCTCCATGGTGGCGGTCCACTCTTTCTCGATCTCCTCGGTCCAGAAGTCCTTCCGGCGGACCCGGGAGTTGCCCCACATGAAGTTCTCGGTGTGCCACTTCTCGTCGTGGACCTTCATCTCCTGCGGCGAGCCCAGCCCCGCCAGGATCGGCATGACCCCCGGGACCGGGTTCTCGGCCCGGAACTTGATGTACTGCATTACCTCGTCCACGAGGCCCATGTACTCCTCGGGACGCGCCACGTTGATGTCCTTGGTTCCGCGCACGACGATGGCCTTGAGCCCCTTGTCGCCCATCACGGCGCCGATGCCGCCCCGGCTCGCGCTCGAGCGGCTCTGCTCGATGGAGGCGAAGTAGACCCGGTTCTCCCCGGCCATGCCGATGGCCGCCACCTGGGCGTTGGGCTCGTTGAGCTCCTTCTGGATGAGAGTGGCGGTCTCGATGGCGCCCTTGCCCCGCAGGTGGGAGGCGTCGCGGATCTCCACCTTGTCGTTGTGGATCCACAGGTAGACGAGGTCGGGGGATTTGCCCCGGATGATCACCTTGTCGTAGCCCGCGTACTTGAGTTCGGGGGCGAGGAACCCGCCCATCATCGAGAAGGCGAAGAGCCGGGTCTGGGGCGAGATCGTCGAGACGATCGTGCGGTTGCAGCCGGTGGCCGGGGTGCCGCACAGGAGCCCGGCGCTGAAGATCAGCAGGTTGTCCTCGGAGAAGGGCTCGACCTCCGGAGGGACGCGCTCCCAGATGATCTTGGCGTTGGTTCCCAGTCCGCCCAGATACAGCTCGGTGTCCTTGGGATCGGTTTCCACCCGGTCGATGCTGCCCCGCGACAGGTCGACCTCGAGGTTGTACCCGGTTTCTGCGTATCTCATCGTCTGACCTCTTCCATGATGGGATCCCGAACCATGCGAGTCGCCGCGTTCGCGTCCAGGGGCACGCCGGGGGGCGCCTCTACCCAGGACCGGCGGCCGCCGTGGGGCGGCAGCGGGGCGGACCTTCCGGCGGACCCTGTGCTCCGGGCAAGACCCCCAGCAAGGAGCATGCCAAAACCGTCACCAACGGGCAGAACCGGGAGGGAAGGCAACCCCCGGAGCCCCTCCCGAGGACTCGGGAGTCGGGCGGTTCCCCGGGAGACCTCCCCGATCTTCTCCCCGGCCTCTCCCCCCGGGGCAAGGCACGTATTCCGGCGGGCCGCACCCCGGGCCGCCCCGAGTACTCCGCCGTGTGCCCCGATTTCGGAGTCATTCTTCACCGCGCCGCCGGTGAAGGTTTATCCGAAATTCGCGTGCGATACGCGCCGGCGGGCCGCGATTCGGGGACGCGGGCGTTGGGGGCCCGCGCCACCCATCGCAGCCCCCGGCTTCCCTCGGGGGTGGTCGGGCCGACTGGCACGGCACTTGCTCTGGCCCCGTTCGGGACGTTCCACCGCCGACCCGGCGCCCCTGTGCCGGGGAGAGCCCGGTCGACCCCGCGACGACCCGCACCGCAAGACGGCGAGGAGAGAGGTTTCGAGGCTTCATGGTCACTTCCGGCGTCGACGTGGGGAACAAGAGCATCAAGGTCGTGGTGCTGGCAGACGGCGCGGTCGCCGCACGGGCGGCGGGACCGGCGGGCTTCGAGCCCAACGTGGTCGCTGGGGAGTTGCTGGCCGGCGCCCTGAAGCAGGCGGGGCTGAAGCGGGCAGACCTGGTGCACGTGACGGCCACCGGGGGCGGGCGCAACCTGCTGGCCTTCGCGGACTCCACGGTGACCGACGTCACCGCGACGGCCCGGGGCGCGAACCTTCTGTGCCCCGGCGTGACAACCGTGGTGGAGGTGGGGGCCGAGGAGAGCCGGGGCATCAAGACCGATGGCCGGGGCAGGGTGGTGGACTCGGCGGTCAACGACAAGTGCGCCGCCGGCTCGGGGGCGTTTACCGAGTCAATGGCCCGGGCTCTAGGCATGACGCTCAAGGAGTTCGGCGAGAAGAGCCTGGAGAGCTCGGCGCGGATCTCCATGAACGCCCAATGCACGGTGTTCGCCGAGAGCGAGGTCGTCTCCCTCATCCACTCGGGCGCGGACCGCAGGGACATCGCCCGGGCGGTCCACGACGCCATCGCCAACCGCGTCGCCTCCATGGTGCGCCGGGTCAAGATCGAGGGCGAGGTGGCCCTCCTGGGCGGCCTGGCCTACAACCCGGGGTTCGTGCGCTGCCTGCGGGAACACCTGGACGTGGAGACCATCCGGATTCCAGAGCACCCGGAGTTCGCGGCGGCGCTGGGCGCGGCCGCCGTCGCAGCCGAGCGTTCCGCCTGACGAAGAGCCCCGCCGCCGCCCCTCCTCCCCAAGGGGGTCGGCGAGCAGGGAGGAAACCGAGCCATGAGCGAACCGACGCGGGAGTTCTGGAGGTGGAAGGAGGAGTCCTGGACCGACCCCGACCGGACCTGGCAGGACGCGCGCGTCATCACCCAGGGGATCGACGTGGGCAGCGTGAGCTCCCAGTCGGTGGTGTGCCTGGACGCAGAACTCTACGCCTACAACACGGTGCGTACCGGCGGCAACTCGCCCGAGTCTGCCCAGCGGGCGATGCAGGGGCTCTTCGAGAAGACCGGCCTGAAGCTCGACGACATCCACTTCACCGTCGGCACCGGGTACGGCAGAGTGAACATCCCGTTTGCCGACAAGGCCATCACCGAGATCGCCTGTCACGGGCTGGGCGCCCACTACATGGGCGGGGCGGGCGTGCGGACGATCCTCGACATGGGGGGCCAGGACTGCAAGGCGATCCACATCGACGAGCGGGGCAAGGTCACCAACTTTCTCATGAACGACAAGTGCGCGGCCGGCACGGGCCGGGGCATGGAGGTGATCGCCGATCTGCTGGAGGTGCCCATCGAGGAGCTCGGCCCCCGGTCCTTCGACATCGACGAGGAGCCGCCCCCGGTCTCGGACGTGTGCGTGGTCTTCGCCAAGAGCGAGGCCATGGCCCGGCTCAAGGACGGCTGGACCAAGAACAAGGTCATCGCGGCCTACTGCCGCGCCATGGCCGAGCGGGTCGCCGCGCTCCTGGAGCGGATCGGCGTGGAGCCGGAGTTCTTCGTCACCGGGGGGATCTCCAAGAATGCCGGAGTGGTCCGCCGCATCGAGGAGATCCTCGGAGTGGAGAGCCGGAAGACCGCCTTCGATACCCAGATTGCCGGCGCCCTGGGCGCCGCCCTCTTCGCCCACACGCTGCACGTGAAGAAGTGAGAAGTGAGACGTGAGACGTGAGACGTGAAGGGGATTACGGGGGTTTCTCCCATAGGTCCCATAGGTCCCATGAAGCGATGCCGGGGAGACCCCGTGAAGCGTGAAGTCCGACAGGCCCATGAGATGCTCACTGCCCGGCAAATAGCCAAGGGACCCACGCGCAACGCGCAACGCGCAACAGGCCACCCCCCGTGATCGCCCATTACGGCTACCGGGACGCCCGGGGGGAGTTCTATGTCACCATCGACGCGGGGCGCTGTGCCGGCTGCGGGGAGCGGCCCTGCATGGCGGCCTGCCCCCGGGGCCTCTTCCGGGAGGAAGAGGATCCCTACGGCGAGACGGTCGTGGCGATCCGGGAGGACGTACGCCGAAGGCTCGAAGCCGAGTGCTCCGAGTGCAAGCCCACCCGGGGACGAGGACCCCTCCCCTGCGTGGCGGCGTGCCTCTTTGACGCGGTCTCCCACAGCTGGTAGGCAGGCGCGGGCAGGCTTGGTTCTCGGGCACCATCCGGACGGGGCACCACGCGGCCCGGTCTCCATCGAGAGCACCGGAGGAATCGAGGAACGGTGGGCGAGAACGAGACCTTCGATCCGGGCCGGCTTCGCGCGGAAGGCTGGCAGCGCCGCAGCGTCGCCTCGGAGCCCCGGCTCGGCGAGGCCGTGGCGGCCTACCGGAGCCTGGGGTACGAGGTGCTCCTGGTGCCGGTGCTGCGAGAGGGCGTCGGCGAAGGTGCCGCCGCCTGCACCGCGTGCCTGGAGGCGGGAGAAGACCCGCACCGCTACCAGGTGATCTATACCCGGGAGAAGGCCGGCGCGCCGGATGAGGGCGAGGAACTGTTCTAGCACGAGGGACGGGTATATCCGCCGCCAAGACACGAAGACACCAAGGCCGTTGCCTGCCTACGGACCCGCGCCGCCCGATCCTGCGCCGGGTCCGCCGCGTGCCTGCCCTTTCTGGGTGTCTTGGTGCCTTCGCGGGGAAACGCCTTTCCGCAAGCGCCTGTTGCCAGCGCAGCCCGCCGCAGAGGAGCACCCCCATGGGCGTAGAGGCCGTCGTTCGGGTGATGAGGCCCCAGGACCTGGGGGCCGTCGCCGCCATTGACGAGAAGATCACCGGCAGCGCACGGCCCGAGTACTACCGCTACCGGATCGAGGTCTCGACCCAGTTTGGCGCCCAGCTCAACGCGTCGCTCGTGGCCGAGGTGGACGGCGCGGTCGTGGGGTTCCTGATGGGGACGCTGTTCTTCGGGGAGTTCGGGATTCCCGAGACCTCGGCCGTGGTGGACACCCTGGGGGTGGAACCGGCCTTCCAGGACCACGGCCTGGGCAGTGCGCTCTTCGACCAGTTCCGGGCCAACATGAAGGTGGCCAAGGTGGAGAAGATCTACACCATCGTGGACTGGAAGGAGTTCGGGTTGCTCAAGTTCTTCGGGAACATGGGCTTCGTACCCAGCCGGCGCCTGAGTCTCGAGTGCCCGGTGCTCTAACTGCGCAAGGGACCGCCCCCGAGTCGGGGTCATCCCGTCGGTCATTCCGTTCGTCCACCACCCGGTTTCCAAGAGAGGTGACGCCGTGAGAGAGCTCAACGATGTGGTCTTCGTCAGCGCCGTTCGCACCCCCATGGGCAAGTTCGGGGGGACCCTGAAGGACTTGAAGGTCTACGACATCGCCTCGTTTCCCATCCGCGAGGCCCTCAAGCGGGCCAACGTGGCCGGCGAGGAGGTGGAGGACGCCATCGTCGGCTCGTGCCGCCAGGCGGGGAACTTCGTGAACCCGGGTCGCACGGCGGCCCTCAAGGGGGGGTGCGGTCCCCAGACCCCGGGCGTGACCATCAACAAGGCCTGTCCCGCGGGCATGAAGGCCGTGAGCCTCGCCACCCAGCTCATCCAGGTGGGCCAGGCCGAGGTGGTGCTGTGCGGGGGCATGGAGAGCATGTCCACCATCCCCCACCTGGTGAAGGGGTACCGGTGGCAGGGCTTCCGCATGGGGCCGGTGACCCTGGAGGACGGCTGGACCGACTCCCACGATCCGGTTGCCGACCTCTCCATGGGGCTGACCGCCGAGAACCTGGTAGAGAAGTACCAGCTCACCCGGGCGGAGATGGACGAGTTCGCTGCCGCAAGCCACCAGAAGGCCGAGGCCGCCCAGAAGAACGGGTGGTTCGACGCCGAGATCACCCCCGTGGTGATCCCCGGGGGAAAGAAGGCCCCCGACGTGGTCTTCGACAAGGACGAGTCCATCCGCTACGGAGCCACCGCCGAGCAAATGGCCAAGCTCCCCGGGGCCTTCAAGAAGGACGGCCTCGTCACTGCGGGCAACGCCTGCGGGCTCACCGACGGCGCGGCGTTCCTCGTGGCCATGACCCGCGAGCAGGCGGCCCGCCGGGGGGTCAAGCCGCTCTTCTCCGTGGCCTCTTACACCCAGACCGCCGTGGACGGCACGGTCATGGGCGAGGGCCCCGGCGTGGCCATTCCCCGGGCGCTGGAGCGGGCCGGGATGGCCCTTGCGGACATGGACCTCATCGAGGTCAACGAGGCCTTTGCCGCCCAGATCCTGGCCAACGAGCGCATGCTCGGGTGGGACCGGGCAAAGCTCAACGTGCACGGGGGCGCCATCGCGCTGGGCCACCCCACCGGGTGCTCCGGGGCGCGCATCCTCGTGACCCTTTACCACGCCCTCAAGGGTCTGGACAAAGAGCTGGGCGTCGCCTCCATCTGCGGCGGGGGCGGCTCCACCATGGCGATGATCATTCGGCGTGAAAGCTGATTCGATGGACAGGTCGGACCCGTCTGACCAGTCGGACGGGTC